>CBKYSX010000767.1:0-2705 GCA_966690745.1 uncultured Ardenticatenales bacterium | reverse complement strand
GGGTAATAAAAGCAGTATTCCGACTTTTTGTTATGTGGGGCGCGGCTTTGCAACCGTAGCGGGAAGTGAGGTACAACGGGGCAATGATGGCAAGTGGCTGGGCTTAAAATGGCAGAGTACCGGAGAGGGAGATGGGACGATTACGGTACGTAGTGCCTCCCACCCCACCGCTAAAGAGGTGATTACGGTTCCTGCCGCACATTCCGATATTTACATTGACCCGACCGTTGAGGCACATCTGAAATGGGAGATGAGTGAACAATACGAACCGGGGGCGCGGGCAACGCTGGAAACGCCAACGATGAGTATTTTGTTTGTACCGGGTAAGAACTTGTACGCACCCGATGAACTGATGACCGTGATTGCCGAAATTCGTGGGGAAACGGGCGAAGCCATCTCCGATGCTCAAAATAAAGTTACATTGCGGTGGTTGCAGGCATTGCCGGGAGATGAGTCTTCTGCTCACCCCCCCGCCACCCAAACCTTTGTCTTGCATCCCGATGTTAGCCAATCGGGGCGATATGTAGCAGTGTTAAATGCGCCTACGATAGAGGGCTATTATGAATTGAAAGGGGAGTTTGTCGTCCCGAATCAACCCCCCGCCCTCTTAAGCGAGGTGGTATTGGTGGAAACCGTGACGATGGGATTGTGGGATGAAACGTTGCTGACGGAATAATATGGCACCCACCCCGCCCTAACGGTGCGGGGCTAATAAGCTTAACGTGTATTGTTAAGCTTATTAGCCCCGTTGCTTAAGCATGGAAAACCAATCTCATTATTTTGGATGTATCCCTTTTACAAAACTGATTGGCAACACCGCAAAAATCCCCGTATTGGGTTTATTTAAGTCGCCCACGACCTGTTCTGTTGCGGTTAAGAGAGCCTGTACCTCCACTTCATCATCTATAAAAGAAAAGATGGTGTAATGGTAGTGTTCATCTTGAAAGATACCGCCAATTGAAGGGAACATAGGGCGGCTTTCATCAATCAGATGAAGCACTTTTGCCATGCCAAGGCTGTCTACGGCGGTGGCACCTTTTACCCCTGCATTGACCCATGCCTGCAATACATCTTCCAACAGTTCGTCATTGTCGAGGACAAAAATGACCATTTGGTTCATAGTGAAATCTCCGGGAGAGTCGGGTGATGATTATGCCGAAGGTGCCGCTGTCGGAGCGGTGGGATCGGAACGGAAAGCCAACCGCAGTAGAAGCGGCGTGACAAGAGTAGTTATCAGTACCACAATCACTGTGACGGCAAAGACATCCGACCCGATGATGCCATTGTTGATGCCTACCGAGGCAACAATCAAGCCGACTTCTCCCCGCGATACCATCCCCACCCCCAATTGTAAGGCTTCGCGCCGCGAGAAGCCGCCGACCAACCCCGCCAGCCCACAGCCGATGACTTTGGAGATGATGGCGACCAGCAGAATCAAGATGACAAAGGGAATCAGGTTGACGGGAATATCCCGGGCGTTGGTTTCCAGCCCGATACCGACAAAGAAGAGCGGGACAAAAAAGCCATATGTAAGCGGACGTACCCCCTCTTCGATTTTATGTTTTAGATGGCTACCGGTACGCGCCAACGCGACCCCGGCAATAAATGCGCCGGTAATTGCCGCTACGCCCCCTAATGCTTCCGCCGCCCATGAAAAGAGGAACATCATCACGACCACGAACGCCAACGTGCCTTCGATAATCGGCAAGCGGTCTACCCAATGGGTAATACGGGGCAAGAAACGTAGCCCCACAAAAATGGAAATGGCAAGAAACGCCGCCATTTTTACCAGTACCAGCGCAAATGCTCCCGCCCCGCCTGTTGCCGCCCCGCCTGCCACAGCCACAAAGAGCGATAGGACGACAATCCCCAACACATCATCCACCACTGCCGCTCCCAACAGCGCGACCCCTGTTTTGCTTTTCAGCATCCCGAGTTCCATCAGGGTTTGGGCGGAAATGCTGACGCTGGTAGCGGTCAGGATCACACCAATAAAGATGGCGGCATTGGTATCATAGCCAAACGGAATGGCGGTGAGTGGTCCCAATATCAGAGGCGCAATGACACCCATAACCCCTGCCAACAATGCCACCTTTCCGGCGCGGAGCATTTCGCCCAGGTCAATTTCCAACCCGGCAAAGAACATCAGCAGTAATACACCGATTTCGGCGGCATGGTCAATAAAATCAGGCAGATGTTCGTCTGTAAAATAAGGCAGGTGGAGCAGATTCAGGAAGGTCGGACCGAGAAGGACCCCGACCAGTAATTCTCCCAGTACCGAGGGTTGATTCAATTTCTGACTAAGCCACCCTCCGATTTTGGCGGCGGCAATCAGAATAGCGAGTGCAAGGATGAGTTGTAGGAATGGGGTCATAAAACGCCGTTCGTGAAGAGAGGGTAGCCTCGTCGGTGCGGCTACCCTCTAATGCCATCCGTAGGGATGGCTTGCGAAAATATGGAATTGCTTTATTGTCCTACCAAACGCAGTTTCCGACAATCTTGAGGCGTAACCCAGCGATGGGGATTGAATTAGTGTTAGACTCAATCCCCATTCCTTTTTGATGTTCCTTTTTCTCTATCGCTTACAGCGACGAGAGCCAGATATAGGTGGAGTCTGTCAGGAGGCAGAGCATGGCGCGACGGCGGCGACTACCGGTTCGTGCGGCACGTACATGGCGGGATACCCCGATTGCAGGGGTGATTCG
>CBKYSX010000766.1:0-2708 GCA_966690745.1 uncultured Ardenticatenales bacterium | reverse complement strand
GTTATCGCCGGAGTCGCCACGTTCCTTGTTTTACAACGCTCGGATCAGGCAGAAGAATTGGGGGGTGAACAAACTGCCGCCCCGGAAACCACCACTGTCATCGTTGCGGTGCAACCGATTGAGCCATATCAAGAAATTCCGATTGATGCCATCCAAGTTCGCCCGTACCCGAACCCCGTTCCGGCGGATGCTATCTTAGAAGAACAGGCAACCGTGGACGAACTCACCGGGGAAGAAGTTGTATTACCGGGAACACAATTTGTGGCGGGGAAAATCTCCAATACCCGCATCTATCCCGGACAGGTCATCGTTGCGACCCAGCTGATTGACAAACAATTAGAAGAGACGAGACTGGGGTTGGGTAGCAACGCGGCATACATTGTTCCTGACGGTCAGGTAGCCGTGATTATTCCCGCCAGCCCTGAATCCACCATTGCCGGTGCGTTGCGGGCGGGCGATCAGGTAGATATTATCGTTTCCGCCAGCATCGAGGACCCCGGAGATGCCGAAGGTGAATTGGAAGTAGTTTCCCAAATCACCCTGCAACAGGTTCAAGTCCTACGGGTAGGCTTTTGGTCTGCCGCCCAAGCGGATGATAATGCCGGAGTGGGCGAATCAAACCTCGTTTATCTAACCCTGTTGGTATCGCCCCAACAAGCCGTTGAACTCAAAACGATTGAACAGGCGGCAACCTATGAAATCGCGTTACGCTCGATTACCGATGAAGCCGAATTCGTGACCGAACCGGTAGACCTCGATTATCTGATTGAGCGATATAACATGCAACCGTAATTCCCTTTCGGGCAACGGGTTTTCCCCCTACACTTTTTGGATGGAGTAAGAATGAGTCAGGCAAAAATTCGCGTCTTGTTGGTAGATGATATTGCCGATACGCGCGAAAACATGAAAAAACTGCTGTTCTTTGAGGACGACATTGAGGTCGTCGGTAGTGCGGGAACCGGTGAAGAAGGCATTGAGTTAGCGAAAGAACTTCTGCCGGATGTGGTCATCATGGACATTAACATGCCCGGTATTGATGGCATCACCGCCGCCGCGACCCTTACCCGCGAAGTCCCCGGCATTCAGATTATTATGATGAGTGTACAGGGGGAAGCCGATTACCTGCGCCGTTCGATGTTGGCGGGGGCGCGGGAATTTTTGATCAAACCTCCCAGTGCCGAACAGATTGTTACCAGTATTCGTCGTGTCTATGAATTGAAACAAAGTTCGCCTGTCTCTGCTCCGCCCCGCCCATCCACTCCAACCAATTACAATACTCCGCCCGGACCGAATACTTATAACGGCTCCTACGCTTCTACACCCGCCTTTACCGCCAATAGCCATGAACCGTATCAACAACCTTTTGGCAAAGGGGCACCCCAACCGGAACGCAACGGGCAATTGATTGCATTGTTTGGCTCCAAAGGGGGCGTGGGAACCACCAGCCTCGGCGTGAATCTGGCAATTGCGATTCAGCAACAACGCCCGAACGCCCGTATCGCTGTCTTGGACTGTAATACAGAGTTTGGCGACCTTGCTGTCCTCCTAAACCTGAATGTTAACCGCAATCTTCTGGATTTAATTGAAGTTGAGGAGTTGGAAGCCCAATTTGTGAACGATATTTTTATTCCGCATACAAGCGGAATCAAAGTGCTTCCAAACCCATCCCCCACACAGGCAGAATTGGTAACCGGAGCCAAAATGAAGCATGTGCTTCCCGCGCTCCGCCGCCAATTCGATTTTGTCTTTTTTGACACCCGCCCGACCTTTACCGACCCCGTCCTCAGTATTCTGGATGATGCCGACACGATTCTGCTGGTGACAACGGCGGATATTCCGGCGATTCGGAATGCCCGTCTTTTCTTTGAAGTTGCCGATCAACTTCAATATTCGGCAGATAAAGTCAAACTGGTTCTGAATAAGTATGACCCGGCAGGTCCTGTATCATCACAGGCAATCCAAACCAGCATTAAACATCCCCTCATCGCTGAAATCCCCCGTGATGATCGCGGCGTAGGACATTCCATTCAGCAAGGGTTGCCTTTTGTGATGTCCAATCCCCGTCTTGAGGTAAGTACAGCCGTGATTCGCCTTGCCCGTGCCTTCACCGGGGAGAGTGTAAACGAACCCAAAGTTACCAACCAAGCGGTAGCGGCGACAGCTACCCCACCTACCCAAAAGGCTCCCCCCGCCAATGGTGCGGTGCCGCGTAAACGCGGCTTGTTCGACATTTTGTTTGGTCGCAAAACGCAGTAGGAGTAAATGCTATGAGTCTGATAGATCGTCTCGGTAGCAACAACAAAAACAGCGGTTCCGGCAACGGGCGCAACGATACATCACTGGCACGCCCCACCGGCGGGAAGTTGATGACGCAACCCGTTCAAACCGCTTCTGACCCTTCCAAAGATTTAAAGAACCGCATTCAAGAACGCTTGATTGCGGAGCTAGACCCCCGAACCGACCTCACCAAACCGGATGAGGTTCGGAACATGATTCGGGAAATGTTCGACAGTCTGTTGACGCAGGAAGGCATGGTGCTGACCAAACAGCAACGTACCGTTCTGTTCGAACAGGTGGTTGCCGAAATCATCGGGTATGGACCGATTCAGCCCCTTCTGGATGACCCGGAAGTTACGGAAGTCATGGTGAATGGCACCCGCCATATCTATGTGGAAAAAAAGGGAAAAATTACCCCGGCGGATGTGAAG
>CBKYSX010000765.1:0-2718 GCA_966690745.1 uncultured Ardenticatenales bacterium | reverse complement strand
TTCGGTCTGATTGTGGGCAAAATACCAGTAGGCATAATTGGCGAAAACGGCGACGGATAAGGTGGCAATGGTAGCACCCACCGTAATCGCATTCCGTTCCCCGACCCGTTTCCAGAGGGTGCGGAAGCCCATTTCAATAACCATCCCGACCAGCAACGCCCAGGGCATAAAAAAGACGTAAACATGCGTGCGCGGCTTTTCCGTAAAGAAAAACGCCACAATCATCGGAATCCCGAACCACAACCACAGCCATCGTTCGGTATGGCTCAACCCCGGCACGAGCCAAATCCCCACCATTACCAGTACAAAGACCGTTGCGACAACGGTGGGCGGTGCAGAAACAACGGAAAAGATAGCGAGAAAAACCACCGCAACGGTAGCAATCAGTGCGGAGAATGGCGCAGGAAGGGCAAAATTTGCCATGCGGCTTTCCGCTTTCCGCTTTTTGCTTTCTGTGTTCTGCGTCGTGCGTCCTAATCCTTTCCGATACCCCCACCACAATGCCACCGCCGCCAAGCCAATCATCAACAGAACATAATAGGTGGTGCTATAGAGCGTGGTGCGAATGAAAAAATCCCACAGGTTGTTATAAGGGAAACTGGTCCCGATGCGCCGATCCGCCAGATAGGTATAAGTCGCGCTGAAATTGGGGTGGAGAATGAAAGGCACATAGAACAATGCCAGAAGTACTGCCCCCGTAACAACCGGCGGGATAAGAGCAAGCAGGAAGGAGAAAGAAGAATTTCCCCCTCTTGAAACAAGGTTAGAGGGTTGGTTGCGCTTTTCCCCCTCTTGGGAGGGGGGTAGGGGATGGGTCGTCGTTCCTGCGTCTTGCGTCCTGCGTCCTGCCTTCCATTGGTTCCATACCCACATTCCCAACAAATACCCCGCCGGAATAAACGCCCAAATCCCTTCGTAATGGGAATGAAGCCCCGTTGCCAGAATGATGGCGGCAGTGGTTAGAAGGAGGGTAGGGGAGTTGCCAAAAACCACGAGGCGGTGGAGGAGTAGAACAGCGAGGAGAGTCGTCAGGAAAATGATGCTCTGATACTGGACGATATGGGCAAAGCCAATGAAATAGCCATCCAACGCCAGCAACATGGCGGCAGACCACCCCGCCACCGGACCAAAGAGCCGCCACCCCAATGCAAACAAAGCAAACAACGCCGCAAGATTGGAAAGCGCGAACGGCAACCGCGCCGCCTGTTCCGTTAGGGTTCCCGTCAGGGCATAAATAGCGGTGGGGATAACAATTTCAGTCGGTCCTTTACGATGCAGGAATAACACATCTTCATACCCCTGCAAAATTGCCGCCGCCCGTAATCCGGCGCGGGCTTCATCTCCCTGAAATTCGGCGTAATCCAACCCCGTCAGGCGTAGGAAACCCCCCACGAGCAAAATCGAAAGTACCCCGGCAATCAACCATAAACTGTAAGTACGACCTTTGTGATCGCCCTGGGGGGTGGGGCGGCGCAGGAGCGTTACCGCACCGCATAGCACAATCAAGCCGCCATAGAACGCAAGCATCTGCCATTGTTCAATGCCGCCCGGAAGGTAACTGAGCAGTAACGTCCCAATTACCATTGTTCCGTAGCCAACTCCCACGCCGTACAATGCCTTCTCCCACGCAGAAATCTCCTCCCTGCCCAGCAGAACTTCTACAAGCAAAATGCCCGGAATCACAGCTGTCAGGAGATAGGCGGCAATGGCACGAATCAGATAGGGAATAGCCGGGAAAAATAAGGTGAGGGTGGCGAAGAGGGCAACGCCCAAAAGTGTCCAGATAAGGTTACGCCGCATGTTATCTATTCGTTCACAACTTCCCGCACAATATAAATGCGTTTGTTTTGGCTTTCGTAATAGGTGCGGGTTAGCATTTCGGCGACCAAGCCCATCATCACCATCTGAATGCCAACAAGCACAAGGGCAACGGCAAGAATGAGCAAGGGGCGGTCTCCAATATCAACATTGAAGATGTATTTATACGCGGTGAGATAGACCCCTATGGCAATACCAACGAATGTGGAAAGCAATCCCAATCCCCCAAACACATGGAGGGGGCGGGTTCCATAACTGCCGAGGAACCAGACCGCAATCAAATCCAACACGACACGAATGGTTCTGCTAATCCCGTATTTGGATTTACCGAATTGTCGGGCGTAATGGTTGACGGGAACTTCTGTTACCGTTCCGCCGACCTGACTGGCAAGCGCAGGGATAAAGCGGTGCAACTCTCCGTACAGACGGACATCTTTTAACACTTCGCGCCGGTAGGCTTTCAACGAGCAACCGTAATCGTGCAATTGCACATCGGTGACGTTCGAGATAAGCCGGTTGGCAATCATCGAGGGTAGTTTGCGGTCCAGAAAGCGGTCTTGCCGGTCCTTGCGCCACCCTGACACGATGTCATAGCCCGAATCAATTTTTTCCATCAATTTGGGAACATCGCGGGGGTCATTTTGCAAATCGGCATCCATCGTAATCACCACCTCGCCCCGTGCATGGTCAAACCCCGCCGCAAAAGCCGCCGTCTGCCCGAAATTGCGCCGGAAGCGTACTACCCGCAAACGATGGTCTTCCCGCGCCAGATTTTTCAGCAAACTAAAGCTGGAATCCCTGGAGCCATCATCCACAATGATGATTTCGTAGGGGCGACCATACTCCGTCATTACGGAGGTTAAAGTTTCGTACAGTTGCGGGATGCGTTCCGCTTCATTG
>CBKYSX010000764.1:0-2718 GCA_966690745.1 uncultured Ardenticatenales bacterium | reverse complement strand
TCAAGCATCCAATGGCGTGATCCATGTGATTGACAGCGTGTTGTTGCCCCCCTCGTTGACGGCGGCAACCCAGGCTCCTGCCCAAATGCCGACCACCGGTGCCGGTAGCTTCTTGCCGCTCGTGGCGGCGGCGGCTGGTCTGCTCCTGATCGGCGGAACCTACGTCTTCCGTGCCCGCTCTGCGTAATTGCAGACAGGATTGGGTTTCTTACGACTGTTAAAAAGATAAATAGCTGAATAAATAAGGGTACGAAAAAGAGAGCCGCTATATTAGCGGCTCTCTTTTTTTATGGTTGACCCCGACCTGAAGGATGGGGCTAAATAATACGGGATGCTTGGTAACAACGATTACGTAATTGAGGTCAAATTATCACGGCAAAAATTCCGGGGTGTACACGTCCGCAAGGGGAGCAGGGTTGGTTAATAAGCCTGACTCTACCATAAAACGTTCGCTGGCTTGCCAGGCACTATCCGGTAGGAAGCCCACCTGTTCATTGCGCCAGAATTCCAGCGAAGCCTCTAACACTGCGCGTTGGGTTTCGGCGGTATCGTCCGTGATGCCTGTGCCATATTTTTCTTGACGGGTAATGTCAAAGGCGGTGTCCGGATTTTGCAATGTGTATTCAATACCGCGTAGCATTGCACGAATCATACCCCGCACCAAGTCAGGGTTATTCGCAATCGTTTCTTCGTTGGTAATTAATCCGTTTGCTACCAGGTCAATGTAGTCTGCCACCAGAATAGAGCTAACGCTGTACCCCTCTTGCGTCAATTGCAATGGCTCGTTCATGGCATAAACCATCACTGCATCTACTTGATTCTCCGCCAGAACAGGGATTTGGTTAAATCCAATCGCTTCCAACGTTACGCTTTCTTGATCAATATCGGTAGCATGGGCAAGTGCCAACCACCCGATATAGTTGGCTCCGAACAACCCCGGCAACCCTACTGTTTTGCCCTCTAATGTCTGCGGATTGCTGAGGTCATGGTTTATGGAGGTTATTGCTACGGGGAAACGGCGATACCAGTTGGCTACATATTGAATCGGACGACCCCCTGCCCGCCCCAGCAGTACCTGGTCCCCACTGGCAATCGCAAATTGCAATTGATTAGAGGCGACCAATTCAATCAGGTCATTTTCCATGCCGTAATCCAGCGTAACATCTAACCCTTCTTCGGCAAAGTAGCCGTTTTCGATGGCGACATAAAAAGGCGCAAATTGCACATTGGGAATAAAACCCATTGCCAATGTCACGGGCATGGCGGGTTGAGTGTCTACAGTAGTAGCGGGGGGAGTAGGAGATATATTGCCTGGTGTGGGTGTGGTGGTGGCACACCCAACCATCAGAAATAAGAGCAAACCCGACAGAAGAACAGTAAGTCGCATAGATCTATGTATCCTTGAATATATGATTATCGTTGCCAGCGCACGATGCGCCGTTCCAGCCATGTTGCTCCGCCATAAAGGACAAGGGCAAGGGTTGCCAGTGTGAGTAAGGCGACAAACAGCAACGGGGTATCGTAGACCCCGCCCCGTGCAATATTAATGAGGGCACCCAAACCCACCTGTGCGCCCGCAAATTCCCCTACCACTGCGCCGACGACTGCCAATGTAATTCCCACCTTAATCCCGCCGAACAGGACAGGCAGAGCCGCCGGAAGTTCCACCAACCGGAAACGTTGCCATGCCGAGGCGCGTAGCACCGTCAGAAGGTCGTGCCATTCACGGTCTACGCTTCGCAAGCCAATAATGGTGTTCATTAAGATGGGGAAAAAAACAATCAGGGCGCAGACAATTACTTTGCTGGTGATGCCAAAGCCAAACCAGATGATGAGCAGGGGCGCAATTGCCACCACCGGAATGGCTTGCATCGCCACTAACCATGGACCCACCAATCGTTCCGCCCACCGACTTTTACTCAGCCAATAGCCCGTCAATGTGGCGGTGATAAAACCCAGTGTGAAGCCCAGGACAATTTCGAGGAGTGTTACCTGTAAATGCCGCCATAGTAACCCGGTGGTAACGGCAGTGATTGCCCGTTGCCCCACTTCAGCAGGACGGGGTAGGATAAACGAGGGATAATCTCCGACTTCTACGACAAGTTGCCATACAAGCAGGATGAGCATTAACCCCAGTGGAAAGGCGAACCACTCCAGCCTCCAACGTATTTTGGGGGGTGAGGTGGTAGGTTGGTTTGATGGTGTCATGACGTTTTGCATAAAAAAAGCCCGAAGGATGGAACTCACCTTCGGGCAGAGCGTTGCCACGTCGAAAAGAACTTGCTCTATTCTGCATAACAGCAAGCTCGAATAACCGTGCCGGTTACGAAAAAACCCAACATTCTGTCCGTTCTCTTAACGAGAAATCGGACGTTTTGTTGGGCAGGTAGCACAGTTAAACAGGTAAGCTAAAATAACCCGATAGGGTATGGTTTTTTACCATTACGGGTTTACGCTTACCTGACCTTCTTCCATCCGGACTATACCGTCGGCTCCGGTCTTGCACCGGTATCTGCTTGTCCCTCTATGATGTCACAGAGGCGCTCGCGGGCTTGTTCACCCTATGTGGTGAATTTACCGCCGGTCGGGAATTGCCATTCGGCTCACCCTGCCCTGAAGGTGGTCTATGAAATTGTACGGGTAAGTGTAGAAGCAGAGGGGAGGGATGTCAACCCCAAAGGGAAAAGAGCAAAGAGAGAAGAGTGAAGAATTCTTCAC
>CBKYSX010000763.1:0-2719 GCA_966690745.1 uncultured Ardenticatenales bacterium | reverse complement strand
AATCATCCCCAACTGCTTAATCCATAAGACGCTGATTCCAAAAAGGTAGTGATATTCAAATGAGCAATCCTCACCCCTTGCATTTGGTTGCAAAAGGCATTCGTTATGCTTTATGGCGTTCTGCCAACCAACGTGCCGCCCGCCGTACCCCGCCCGATTACCTTTATTTCCTGATTGAAGGCTCTTTACCCGAATTTGGACCGATTCGCACTGAATGGTGGCAAAGGTT
Organism: uncultured Ardenticatenales bacterium; assembly: GCA_966690745.1. Classification (GTDB taxonomy): domain Bacteria; phylum Chloroflexota; class Anaerolineae; order Ardenticatenales; family Ardenticatenaceae; genus CBKYSX01. The sequence continues at coordinate 2,490 of CBKYSX010000763.1, read as the reverse complement.
TTTGCCTACACAAGCCCCCAGTTTGCAATCCATCGGCGAACAATTTAACCGTGTTTCGCAGGACCCGCGTATCAAAGGTATCGTCATTCATCTGCGCCCGTTGTTGATGCCCCTGGCGCATTTACAGACCTTGCGTGATTTGATTCTGAAGGTTCGTGCTTCAGGGAAAAGAGTGATTTTATGGACTCCTTCGCTGGATACGGGGACTTTGTATGTGGCGACCGCCGCCGATGAGATATTGATGCAACCGGGCGGCGGGGTGAACCCGTTGGGCATCAGCCGTGATTATCTTTTTTTCAAAGAGCCATTGGAGAAATTGGGGGTTGAGGTGGAAACGGTGCGAATCAGCCCGTTCAAATCAGCCCCGGAGCAATTTACGCAGACAGGCTTCAGCCCGGAAGCACGGGAAATGGCAACATGGTTGGTGGAAGATACCTATGAGGAGTTCGTACGTGCGGTTGCGGAGGGGCGTGGCTTAAGCGAAGAGCAAGCGCGGCTACTCATTGATAACGCGCCTTATACGGACGAGCAAGCCGTTGCCGCTCGTGTGGTAGATGATTTGGTGTCAGAAGAGGAATTACCCCGCTATCTGGCGCAGAAAGATGAAGTTCAAGCAACCGATGAAAGTGCGGAGGAGGAATCCCCTGCGGTAACGCTTGCAACGTGGAAAGAGGCAAGCCGTTCGGTGTTATTTCCCCCCTTGATGGATGACGATAAATATATCGCATTGATACGGGTTGAGGGGTTGATTATGTCAGGACGCACCCGGCGGGTTCCTTTCCGTCCGCCCATTCCGCTACCGATTGCCAGCGAAGACCAGAGCGGTGATTTAACGGTGGTGCAGTTGGCACGGGCGGCGGCGAACGATGAAAATGTGGCGGCGGTGGTGTTGTTTGTGGAATCCTCCGGCGGGTCGTCGCTGGCTTCTGAAACGATGGCTTCCGCATTGGACAAATTAGCCGAGAAAAAGCCGATTGTAGCGGTGTTCGGGGCGGTAGCGGCAAGCGGGGGCTATTACGTAGCCACCCCTGCTCATTACATTATTGCCCAACCCGGTACCGTAACAGGTTCTATAGGCGTGTTCACTCTTAAGGGGGTCGTCACCGAACTATTAGACAAATTACGCGTGGGGCGAGAGAAAATCAGTCGCGGGAAGAATGTCACGATTTACGATGGCGATAAGAAACTGACCCCTGACGAAGAGGCAATTATTCAGACGGGGATTCAGCGTACCTATGACCTCTTTTTGGAGCGGGTTGCCAAAGCGCGGAAGATGACCCGCGAGGCAGTTCACGCCGTTGCCGATGGGCGCGTGTGGACGGGGCGGCAGGCATTGGAACACAATCTGGTGGACGAATTGGGCAACTGGTGCACCGGCTGGCGTAAAGCCTGTGAATTGGCAGGGGTTCCGTTGAATACGCCACTGGCGGAAATTCTGCCACCGCGTGATTTCCTGCCGCCGAAGTGATTGAATAATAGGTACTCTCATTCTTGACACAGCCAATTTCGTGCTACAATCGGCATACAAGGTCGGGATATATTTGTTCATGGCGCAACGAGAGTGGGTAGGAGGCGCGGGTCAACGACCTGCATCTCCTACCCACTCCGCTTACCATCGCCTACGGAGGCGTAGTTATGTCGAAAACTCGCGTAATCGTCGCAGATGATGAATCTATCATTCGCATGGACTTGAAGGAAATGTTGACCGCCCTCGACTATTTGGTGGTCGGCGAGGCGGGGGACGGAAAAAGTGCGGTGAATTTGGCGCGGGAAGTGCGCCCTGATATCGTCATTATGGATATCAAAATGCCGGATATGGATGGCATTCAAGCCGCCGAAATTTTAACTGCCGAAAAAATTGCTCCGGTCATTCTGCTGACCGCCTTCAAACAGCGAGATTTGGTAGAGCGGGCGGCAGAGGCAGGCGTGGTGGGCTACCTGACCAAACCGTTCCGCGAAAGCGACATTGCCCCGGCGATTGAAGTGGCATTGGTGCGTTTTGCCGAATTCCGCGAACTGGAAACCGAGGTTGCCAACCTGAAAGAGGCATTGGAAACACGCAAACTCGTAGACCGTGCCAAAGGGATTTTGATGGAGCGTGAAGGGATGAACGAACAGGAAGCCTTCCGCCGCATCCAGAAAATGTCCATGAACACCCGCAAACCCATGAAGGAAATTGCGGAGGCGTTGATTCTCACCTTCGAGGCGGAAAAACCGTAGAGATAGAGGAGAGAGGTATGCGTAGAGGAACGGCAGAAATAAGAAATGGGAACTTGTTTTTTGCCTCCCGCGTCGTCCCCTCTCCCTCTACCTCCTCTCTCTCCCTTTTTGATGGAAACCTCCCCTGATGGTATACTGTTTCGGCTTGCGGATATGGCGGAATTGGTAGACGCGCTAGACTTAGGATTTAGTGCCTTACGGCGTGGGGGTTCGAGTCCCTCTATCCGCACCGCTATAAAAAAGCCAGCATATCACTCTTACAGGTGAAGG
>CBKYSX010000762.1:0-2720 GCA_966690745.1 uncultured Ardenticatenales bacterium | reverse complement strand
TTTTGCCGCAACGGGAAACGGCATTGGTTGCCAAACAAGCGGCGACCTTAGATGTGTTGAGTGGGGGACGCTTCCGGTTAGGCGTAGGTATTGGCTGGAACGAAGTTGAATATATCGCGCTCAACCAGAATTTTAAGACGCGGGGCAGGCGGATTGAAGAGCAAGTTCCTCTGCTTCGTCGTTTGTGGAGAGAAGACCTTATTACCTATAAGAGCGAATGGCACGATATTCCTGATGCCGGTTTAAACCCCCTACCGACCCGCCCTATCCCGATCTGGTTTGGCGGACACGCCGACCCCGTACTCAAACGGGTGGCGACTATGGGTGATGGCTGGTTCCCCAATTACCGCACCCCTACTGATGCCCAACCCTCGCTGGATGCGATTGCCCGCTATGCGGCAGAAACGGGACGCAACCGTAACGAGATTGGGATTGAAGCCCGTATCGCTTATGGGGACGGGGATGTACAACGATGGCAGAGCCTGTTGCAAGAATGGCGCACCGTTGGCGCGACCCATATCACGCTGAATACGATGGGAAGCGGCTTCACCACACCGCAGGCACATCTTCATGCAATTACCCGATTTGCGCGGGAATGTCTACCATAAAGCTGAGGCTTCTATAGAGGCGAAACCGGGGTTTTGCCGTACCGCCCCGGTTCTTTTTTTGCCTCTTTCCAAAAAACAAACGCACGATTCCACCTGATGAAACGACGCTCCCCCGCCCACACCTATTACAATCAACTATTATTACTCTCACTCCCCTTTGTTGTAGGGACGTTGGTGCTGGTACTCATTCCGGCACTTTTCACCGCAGGGCTTGCCTTCACAGACTTTAATGCGATTGACCCACCCACATGGGTCGGTTTGGAAAATTTTACCCGTTTAACAGAGTCGCCGTTGGTGCGGCTTTCTTTTTACAATACCGCTGTTTTTATCATTATCGCGGTCCCACTACGCTTACTGTGGGCATTTGTGCTGGCACTGTTATTACAGGCAAAACGCCCCGGTTATGGATTGTTCCGCACATTGGTTTACCTTCCGACCGTAATTCCCGAAGCCGCCTACGCCCTTATCTGGATTTGGCTGTTTAATCCCATTTATGGACCAACCAATATCCTGCTAAAGACATTGGGGACAGAACCCATTGCATGGCTTGCGTTCCCCGATACAGCACGCCTCGCGATAACCATTATGCTGATTTTTCAGATGGGCGAAGGCTTTTTTATTCTGCTATCGGGGTTACGTACGATACCGGGGTCATTGTACGAGGCGGCACGGGTAGATGGCGCGGGGGTCTGGCATAGTTTTCGCAATATTACTTTACCAATTGTTTTGCCCTGGATTATGCTTTTAACCTTCCGTGATTTGTTGGTGGCAATCCAGAGCACCTTTGCGCCATCTTTTATTATGACCTATGGCGGACCCTATTACGCCACGATGTTTTTGCCCCTGCTTATCTATGAGCTCTCTTTCGACTTTTTCGATTTGGGGTTGGCGGCGGCGATTATGCTGTTGTTTTATCTTTTTATGGGGTTGGTGATTGCGGCACTCATCAATGTTGTGCCGTTGGAGGATTTCAGTGAAGCCTAAGGGTTGGGTGCAATATGGATTGACCATAGGGGTGGTTTTACTGTTTGTGCTACCGCTATACTGGGTGTTTATGGCATCACTGGGCGAAACGGGAAATCCACCTACCGTGATTCCATGGTGGCAACCCAATCCCCAATGGCAAAATTACAACACCATCTTTGAGATGGTTCCGTTGGCGCGACACATCGGCAACTCGCTATGGGTGGTAGCCATTGTCGTCCCCGTTACGATTCTCACCGCATCATGGGGTGGGTTTGCAATGGCGCAATTGCCCGACCGTCCCCGCCGCTATCTGCTCTGGTTTAGTGTAATTGCGTTGGTGATTCCGCCCGCGTCGGTCTGGATTTTCCGTTTTCAGGTTCTTAAACTTTTGCAATTGGTGGACACCCTCGGCGCATTGATGGTTCCCGCTGTTGCCGGAACGACCCCCTTGTTTGTGCTTCTTTTCTATTGGGCGTTTCGGAACATTCCCAACGAACTTTTTGAAGCGGCGCGGTTGGAAGGGGGCAATGCGCTAACTCTCTGGTGGCGTGTAGGGATGCCCCTGGCAATTCCTACGACGGTCAGCGTGGCAGTCCTCTGTTTTGCACTTTATTGGAGTGATTTTGTGGGTCCTGTACTTTATCTCTACAACCCTGAAACCTATACCCTTCCCATCGGGTTGCAGTTAATTAATCAATTGGACTCTACCAGTTGGAACTTGCTGATGGCGGCGGCAGTGGTGATGACGGCACCGATTATTCTTCTGGTATTATTGGTGCAACGTTTCTTCCTGCATGAATTTTCGCTGGCGGAGCTCTTTAGTAAAAATTGATACACACTCCCTACCCCTCTTGATAGTTTCAAATTCTATCAAGTGTGGCGTAGAGGATTGAAACCTTATTCAGCCCTGTGGTATACTACTTAAAAGCAATATTAAAGAGATACCTTGTCCCACCCATGAACTCCTTGCTGAGTCTAATTCGTTACACCGTGATTGGCATGAGTGTTGTCTTTTTACTGGCAACCTCAGTGACAGCCGCCGTGTCTCCGAATGAAGCACCTTTTAATACGATGCAACGAAGCACAATTGAAGGCACCCCGCCGGAACCGGTTTCTGAAGATACGTCACCGCAACGTGCCCCCATG
>CBKYSX010000761.1:0-2721 GCA_966690745.1 uncultured Ardenticatenales bacterium | reverse complement strand
CCTAAAACCTCCCGCGCCGAGCCGTTGGTGTTGGGGCTGACCAGTGGCATCATTGGCGCGTTGTTTGCCGGAATCTTTGACCACCACTTTTTTGATACCGAGTTTCCCCATTTTGCTACGTTATACTGGGTGCTGATGGGATTGGCAGTGGCGGGCATCTATGTGGGCAAGGCGGAACGCGGGGCGCAGGACACAGACACAGCATATTCTGATGGGGTATCAGAGGTGGAACCAACCGTGAACCCGATTGCATTAATGATTGAAGGTGCGAAGGTGAAATGAAATGCCACAATTAGATTTTTACCATGAGGTCGTGCGCCGTGCATTGGAAAAAGCGGGGTGGCGAATCACGAGTGACCCTTTACGGATAGGTATTGATAATCTACGGGTCTATATTGACCTTATAGCAGAACAAGTTGTTCTTGCTGATAATGGTCGGTTTCCCATCGCTGTTGCAATCGAGGTAAAATCCTTTGAGGGTAAATCTGCTGTAAATGAATTTCAGAAAGGATTAGGACAATATTTGATGTATTTAGAGATTATTGAGGAGAAGGGATTAGATTATACACTTTATATGGCGGTGACACTGGATATTTACAATGCGTTTTTCCAAAAAGGGATTATCCAAAAGTTAGTCCGTAAATATGGGGTCAATCTTATTGTATTTGACCCTACTATCGAGGAGATTGTCGCATGGGAAAATTAGAACAATACAAAAACCTGCTGGAATCTATTGTAGTAGAGTGGGGAACCAGTGGTGACAGTTTAATGGAAACAACAGTGGATGATGTGATTATCACGGATCATCTAAGTGGCAACTATATATTGATGAGTGTAGGGTGGTGGAACAAAAAACGATTACACGATATTGTATTTCATGCCCGTATCAAAGATGACAAAATTTGGATCGAATGGGATGGCACAGATCCCGGTATTACCGATGAGTTATTGCGGCGGGGAGTTCCGCGCGAAGATGTGGTTTTCGGATGGAACGCTTCTGTAGAATCTGCCCCTATGGAACCCGCCGCCGGGGATTAATCCCCACGCGGCGGTCCCTGCCGGATGCGCTTCTGTAGGTTCTCTGCGCCCGATACATTCCACATCGCTTCCAGCCACCACGTTGCCCCTGCATCCGCCCATTCCTGTACCATTGCCCTTGCGCGGGCCGGGTCATTGGCGGGGGTGGCACCTTCGGCAATGACATCATACGGGGTCGTAGCGGCACGATATTCATTCACATACGCCACCATCTGCCGCAAATCGTCGGGGGTCATATCATGTGCCGCCGCCAGTTTCCCATCTTTTTCTTTGAGCAGGTTGGGGATTAACCCGTCGTAGCGCATTGCCCGTGCCATAGATTTTGGGCTGGGGTATCCGCCCACCACCCAGATCGGAATACGGGGTTGTTGAACCGGCGGGGGCGGGACCATAAAATCGGTGGGTTGGATCTGATAATGTTTCCCTTGATAGGCAAAGGGTTGTCCCTGCCACAATCCCGTTAAAATCTCCAATTCCTCATCCATCAATTCAGCGCGAATCTTTTTATCCGTCACTTCGCCAAAGGGAATAAAGCCGCTATCCACTGCACCCAACCCCACCGCCAGAATCACCCGTCCATCGGACAGATTGTCCAGCGTTGCCGTTTCGCTGGCGAGTTTCCACGGACGCATCCGTGAAATCGGGGTTAGCATCGTTCCCAGTCGAATGGTTTGCGTTCGCATGGCGGCGGCGGTTAGACAGACCCACGCATCAATGCCCCAGACCGGTTCCCAGACAAAAAAGCCATCCCATCCCGATTGTTCGGCTTCATAGGCAAGGGTGGCGGCGGTTTTGGCATCGCCGGAGGGAAGGACAAATCCATATTTCATCGTGAACCTCGTTAGAGAAATGAGAATGGGGAAACGACCTTTTAGTGTAGAAGGAGGGTGCGACAGAATAGGGAGTTTCTCGACCGAACCCGTGTCAACGGGTGGTGTGTATGTAGCGGTAGATAGAGCAACAGGGGACCTATAGCGGATGAGGAGGTCGCTTGCCCTTCTATGCCTTATCCTGATACAATCAGCCTTACTCGTAATCGGGAATCCTGATTCTTTCGACAACACCACTCAAACCCATCCGTGGAGGAGTTATGAACAGTTCGGACGACAAAAAGCCGCAAATGGAAATTACGCACCGGGCATACAACCGCGCCGATGTTTTTACCGTCAAGGGGCGGATTGACAGTAGCAACGCCAGCGAATTTGGCAAAGCCTTAATGGACAAAATCGAAGAAGGTCGTGCCAATATTGTCGTGAATATGGCGGATGTCACCTTCTTCTCATCGGCAGGGATTCGAGAACTCATTGCCGCCCAGCAAGCCGCCCAAAAACGCCCTCTGAATCCCGGCAAAATTATTATCTCCGGTGCCTCCGATTTTATCAAAGAGGTACTCACCATTACCGCACTCAACAATCTGTTCCAATTGGAAGATACAGACCTTGACGCGGTGGGGGCGTTCTAAAGGGCACGGTAAGTCGTTTCCTTTAGAACGAATTTCCGGCAGTGGAGCGATTGGTTATTCCGCTCGGCACAACCCGCGACCTTGCCCGCATCGGGGCATGGACGGAAGCCTGTTGTGCCGAGTGTAGTATTATGGGACAAGCGGCATACCACGTCCAGCTGGCGGTGGACGAAGCGTGTGCCAACATTTTTGAACATGGATATGAAGGGCAACCCGGACCG
>CBKYSX010000760.1:0-2721 GCA_966690745.1 uncultured Ardenticatenales bacterium | reverse complement strand
GTTTTTCTCATGGGCGATTTTGGTGGCTTGGTTGGCACTGTCCAGCTCATGCAAAAGGGTGAGAATTTTTGCCCGCTGTTCCAATCGCTCCCCGTAATGTTCATCCCGCAAATGGTGGAATTGTTTGTAGTGGTGATAAGCAGAGGCAAAATCGCCATCCCATTCGGCAAGGGTGGCTAAGGCTTCATGGGTACGATGGAGAATTGGTTTTGTTCCAATGGTTTCTGCCAATGCCAGCCCTTCCGTTAAAATGGTGCGGGCAGTAATGGTATCCCCTTGCTCCATATAGGCTTTGCCGCCATGTAAGAGTGCCTGTGCTTCCTGATAGGTATACCCATGTTGATGGGCAAGCACCTGCGCATGGGCATACGCGGAAATCGCACGATGATGGGCTTGTTGCTGAAGCGCGATTTGCCCCAGTGTTTGCCAGACATTCGTCAATCCCCAGGGGTTTTCATATCGTTCGGCATGAGCAAAGGCTTTATACGCGAATTGTTCAGCCCGGCGGTAATCCTCTAAGGCAACATAACACAACGCCAGGCTATCCCATACCGCCGCCAAAAGGGTTTGCGGTTCACGCCCGGTCAGGGGTTCCAGCAGGGATAAGCTCTCTTCCAAATGTTGTAGAGCGCGGCGCGGATGACCCAATTCGATATACAGATAGGCAAGGTCATTTAAACAGCTGGCACGGCGCACGACTTGCCCTGCTTCGGTTGCTACTTGAACCCCCTTCAGCAGGGCTTTTAATGCCGCTTCTAAATCGCCTACCTGCGAATAGACCAGTCCTAAATAATTCCATGCGCTGGGCAGATGAGCGACATCTTGCCGTGCCTCTAACAAAGGAATTGCTTGATAAAGATAGCTGGCGGCGCGTTCATAGGTCGCGCTACGCGCATAAAAAACTCCCAACGTCAAATAGAGGTCGGGTAAATAGAGGGCAAACGATGGCGAAGTCTGGGCAATGACGAGTAAGGCTTCGCCTTCATTGGCAGTCGCCTGAGCATTGCGACGCGAAAGAGTATCGTGGCTGTGAATAAATTGTTGTATTCGCGTTAAGGTTTCATCTAAAGTTGGTACGACAAGGGGTTCCGTCTGGTGGCTCATTCAGGCGTAACATCCGGGTCCGCACGACGGATCAATACTTTGTCAATCCGCCGTCCGTCCATATCTACGACTTCAATAATAAAAATTCCTACTTCTACCGTGTCACTTACCATAGGAACACGATTGATTTTCGCTAAAACCATTCCGGCAAGCGTGGTAAAGCCGCCCTCATCCGCTTCGGGCAATCCCAATGCTTCCCGGATTTTATCATAGGGTTCGGCGGCATCTACCAGCCAACTTCCATCCTCCCGTTGCACGATAGGCGGCTCTTCTTGTTCATCATATTCATCCCGAATTTCGCCAACAACCTCTTCCAACAAATCTTCCATCGTCACCAACCCGGCGATTTGTCCGTATTCATCCAGCACAAATGCAAGATGGGTACCCTTCTGGCGTAGTTCGGTGAGGGCATCGCTGACATGGGCGGAATCCACAACGAAGGGTGTTGATCGCACCAATTCCTTCAATTCCGTGGGTGTGGTTGTAATGAGGCTCGAAAGTAAATCTTTGGCGTGAATAATACCCAGAATAAGGTCGTAAGTGCCTTCATAGACGGGTAGCCGGGAATAGCCGCTTTCGATGAACAACTGCGCCGCTTCTTGCAAGGAACTGTTTACATTTACGGCAACAAAAGCGGTGCGCGGGGTCATCACCGAGCGCACAGGGCGTTCTGAGGAACGGAAAACGCGTTCAATGAGTTCCGCATCATCTACAGGAACCGTGCCTGCTTCGCTCCCTTCTCTTAGCATATACATGATATCTTCGGCTGTCACTAGGACATCTCCTGATTCTTTTTGTCCAAGCAACCGGAACACCAGATTCACTGAAGCGGTCAGGATAAACACCAGCGGGCGGGTCAATGTCGAAACTACCACCATAACCGGCGCGGCAAGCGTTGACAACCGCTCGGCATTTTGCAGGGCTAGTCGTTTGGGAACCAATTCTCCCAATACCAGTGAAATATAGGTGATGAATACGACAACAAGCGTTAAGGCAATGGTTTCAGCATAGGGGGCAATCGCAGGAATCGTCCGAAATTGCGCGGTCAATACATCACCAATTCGTGCCCCTCCGAAAGCGGCGGAGAAGGTTCCGATGAGCGAAATCCCGATCTGAACGGTGGCGAGAAATAAGTTGGGATTACTGCCAAGCGCAAGGGCTTGTTTGGCGGCACTGCTTCCGGCGTTTGCCAGGGCTTCTAAACGACTGCGGCGGGCGGAAACAATCGCAATTTCCGAGGCGGCAAAAAAGCCATTGGCGAGTGTCAGAATAAGGATGATGAGTAATTCCGTGCTGAGTTGAGCGAACATTTCCTGTTAGGAGGGGACGATATACCCGTCAAGAGGATGGGTATAGAACCCTGTTGGTTTTTATCTCATCATTCTATCATATGTATGCAATCATATGCATATGCTGAATCACAAAGGCGGATGTTTTGTACTTATACCAAGTGGAATGAGCAGAAACGAATGTTAGGGGAAGGGAAATAAGAAAGAAACCGAGTTTTCAACGGCAGAAACTCGGTTTCGCCGCCCTGCCATTCTATTTTCTCTCCACGAGGCTTATTTCCATCTGGTATTATGTGTATGATCAAGGCAATATTGTCACTTACTTGGG
>CBKYSX010000759.1:0-2722 GCA_966690745.1 uncultured Ardenticatenales bacterium | reverse complement strand
CGGAATCGTGTGTCTGTTCCATGCTCCTGCCCATTCATATGCGAATATTCCTTACTACTTAAAAGGGTTAATGGCAGTGGTCGTTCCACTTAGGGCAAAATATACCCTTCCACACCTTTAAAGGAGTATCCTTCGAGCCTGTTAAGTATGACTTAACGACCATTTATCCCGATGTTAAGAGCGTGTAAAACCTTCTTAACAAAGCCTATTTTTGAGAATCTTCTCATCCAGTGAGCGAACGGTGTTCGCTCTGCGCCTATTCATAGGCTGAATAAAAGATACAACTTGCCCGTTTTTACCAACTCCCTTTATAATCCCCTTCGCAATTCTATAATTTCATACAGTCACCTTGTTGGTGGTTGAATTTGCATTCCCCTTATATCGAAACGTTGTTATTCACAAACCACTCGCCAAAAATTGCTCATTTGAGGAACTCCCTATGGCTGATGTGCTGATTGTTGATGACGATTTGGATTCACGCGCTATTTTGGAAACGATTGTCGGGCTTTTGCATATTTCCTCAGACAGTTCCGAAACCGCCACGGATGCCTTAACATTACTTTCCTCCCCTACCGCCTGCTACCGGCTAATCCTCAGCGATTTGGCACTCCCCGGACACATAGATGGCTTAGAACTCATCCGGCTTATCCGCGCCAACCCCCGCTACCAAACGATTCCCTGCCTTGCCATTACCGCTTTTGATTTGCCCCACCTCCGTACCCAGGCGTTGCAGGCAGGCTTTAACGCTTATTATGTCAAGCCGATTGACCCCCCCGCTTTTCTTGAAATCCTCCGCCCGTATCTTGCTTAAGAGAGAGATAGAAGAGGCCCCTCCTACCCCGACCTAAAGGACGGGGCTATTAAATACAGATACGCAACAGGAGTCCGTATTCATTAGCCCTGCCCTTCCAGGGCGTGGAACCAGGTGAAATTAGGCTTCGTCATAAATTCGATGCCGGTACTTGAACCTCCCTCCAATTGGTGATACAGTCCCATAGCAGTACCCTCTTTATTACTATGGACTATTCCCTTACTGTTACCATCCTCGTTCTCATCGGCGCACTGTTGCTGTTTCTAACCGACCGCCTCCGCGCTGATGTGGTGGCTCTATTACTAATCGTCGTTCTGGGCATTTCGGGAGTGCTGACTCCGCAAGAAGCGTTTTCGGGCTTCAGCCGTTCTGCGGTTATTACGATTATGTCCATTTTTATATTGGCGGAAGGGTTACGCCGTACCGGGGTGACGGACAAAATCGGGACGTTGTTGTTGCGCGTGGCGGGAACTGAGGAAAAACGGTTGGTGGCGGTGATTATGGTGGCGGGGGCATTCCTCTCGCTGTTTATGAATAATATCGCCGCCGCCTCGGTGTTGCTTCCGGCGGTATCAGGCGCGGCACGCAAAGCGGGTGTGAATCCCTCCCGTCTGCTGATGCCCCTTGCCTTTGCCACGATTCTGGGCGGGATGGCAACCCTTTTCACTACCGCCAACATTGTGGTCAGTGGGGTTCTGCGGGATGCCAATCTGCGCGCCTTTGGTATTTTTGATTTTGCGCCTATCGGGATTCCTGTGGTGATTGTTGGAATTCTTTACATTCTCTTCTGGGGTCGCCGCCAATTGCCCGACCAATCCCCCGCCGAGCGGATGAACCCCACCCCCTCGCAGGAAGATTTGATTGGAACCTACCGTCTGGATACAAAACTGTTTCGCGCCCGCATTCCCGCCGACTCTGTTTTAATTGATAAATCCCTTGCCACCAGCACCCTGCGTGAAGAATATGATGTCCATGTGGTGGCGATTGAACGGGGGGACGACCTGATTCTGAACCCCGCACCCTCTACCATTCTGCAACAAAATGACATCATGTTGGTAGAGGGGGATTTACCGACCTTCCGCGAACGGGATGTCGAACCCTATCTCGAAATTTTGCCGACGCAGATTTCCACCGACCGCGATTTGGAGTCGCCCACCGTGATGGTCGTGGAAGCGGTATTGCCACCCCGCTCTGCCCTCATCGGCAAAACCCTGCGCGAATCCCTCTTCCGCGATAAATATGGGATGACGGTGCTGGCGATTTGGCGCGGGAACCAGCCTTTTTTCAGTGATATTACCGAACAACCTTTGCAGTTCGGGGATGCGCTCTTGCTTCAGGGTCCCCGCTCCCGTCTGCCTCTGTTGCAAAATGACCGCGACCTGATTCTGTTGAGCGACAAAGCCGAACGTCCTGTTACCGGGCGTGGCAGGTTCGCTGTCTTTATTTTGATGTTCACTCTGTTACTGGCTACGGTTTTTAGTTCGTCGGTCGGGGAAATCATGTTGGGCGGGGCGTTGGCAATGGTGCTGTTGCGGATTCTTTCGATGGACAATGCCTATGCCGCCGTGGAATGGAAAACGGTCTTTGTTGTGGCGGGGGTTCTGCCATTGGGGGTTGCCCTGACCAAAACAGGCGCGGCGCAATTGCTGGCAGATGGTTTGCTGGCAACCTTGGGAATGTTCGGTCCGGGGGCAGTGCTGGTCGGGTTGGTAATGCTCACTACGTTGCTGGTGCAGGTGATTAACGGTCCGGCATTGGCGGCAATTGTTGCGCCGATTGCGATTTATGCCGCCCAACAAAGCGGCGGCGACCCGCATCAATGGGCATTGGGGGTGGCACTTGCCAGTTCGGTGGCGTTCCTCACCCCGTTGGGGCATCCGGTCAATGTGCTGGTCATGGGTCCGGGCGGCT
>CBKYSX010000758.1:0-2733 GCA_966690745.1 uncultured Ardenticatenales bacterium | reverse complement strand
GTCTACTCACCCCCGGTACTGTGTTGCGGGAACGGTACCGTATTACGGGCTTGATTGGGCAGGGCGGCATGGGTGCCGTCTACTTAGCAGAGGATACACGCCTTGAAGGGCGGCAGACCGCTATTAAAGAAGTCGGTCTTGATAGCTATGGCACCCCCGAAAGCCCCTTAACCCAACAAGCACGGGAACAATTTTACCGCGAAGCCAGCATCCTCGCCCGGCTTGACCATCCCAATTTACCCAAAGTTTCCGACTTCTTCGACGAAGACGAGCGTGATTATCTCGTGATGGACTTCGTGCCGGGGCGGGATTTACGGGAGATTTTGGAGGTGTCGCGGGCAGAAGGCAAATTTTTAGATGAAACGCAGGTGTTGCATTGGGCGGAGCAGATGGGCGAGGCATTGACCTATTTGCATTATCAAGAGCCGCAGGTGCTTCACCGCGATGTCAAACCCAGCAACGTCAAACTTAGTCCCAACGGGCGGATTAAGTTGGTGGATTTCGGGTTGGTCAAAATTATGATGCCGGATGATGATCGCACCGTGACGGTATTGCAAGGGCGCGGTACGGTAGCCTATACCCCGTTGGAACAATACGGGGGCGATGCCGGGCATACCGACCCCCGTTCGGATGTCTATTCCTTTGCGGCAACGATTTACCATCTGCTGACCGGACAGCCACCCGCCGATGCCAAAGAACGTTTCCTGAATCCGGATATTCTACGCCGTCCCCGCGACTTAAATTCAGCCCTTTCTACGCAAGTAGAAGAAGCGTTGTTGTGGGGATTGGAAAGCCACCCCGCCGCCCGCCCCGCCAGTATTGCTGAATTTGTGGCGGCATTACGGCAGGGTGTAAGCCGCGAAGGCAATCGTATCTATGTAACTCCTACATGGCAGAGTGCCATTCTGCAATATCAGGATATTCTGCGGTGGGTGGTCGTCTTTTTGATCTTAGCATTGGTCCTGACTTGGCAGTTGGCACAATAACCCCTACACGGATGGTCGCTCCCTCAATAGAGCAACAAAGCCTCCTACAATCGCGGCAAAAACGGCTCCCCACCCATTAAATCCCCCCGGTAACAGCCAAAAGGTATACAACAACAAATACCCAAGATACCCAGCCAGACCATACAGGGATATGGTTAATACGCGCCGTACCAACATGAGGCGGGTAGCAGGAACGGTAACTGCGCCAAAGCCGCCCACGACGACCAATCCAATCGCAGTGGTGAGCAAGGTCCACCACCCTACGCCCTCGCCCGATTCATAGATGCGGTTTGATGGGCGCGGCGTGGGCGATGGGGTTACGGTGGGCGATGGGCGGCGTGTGGCAGTGGCGGACGGTGTTACGGTAGCGGTCGGGGTGATTGTGGGTTCCGGGGTGTTGGTGGGTGATGGCACAATGGTTCCGACCACGGGCGCGGCATCCCCTTGCAATAGAATTTGAACAGTGGTACTGGCAAAGGTAGGGGTCCCTTCACTGACCACTGAAATCGCCAATTGCCCCACACGATCCAAGACAATGGTGGTACGGGCAACCCCGTCTACCGTTGTGACCCGTTGGCGCGGTTGTTCAATGTTTTCCATGGGATACCGTAGCACAAAGAAAACAGTCGTACCATCAGGAACCGGATGTCCGTTGCGGTCACGGATAATTCCCGTACGGAGGGCAATTTCGTTACTGATCGAGGTATCCAGTGTCGCAGGTAACGGTTCGCACACCGTTGGAGGTAGGGCAGGGTCATCGCGACACAAATCTACCACCTGACTGGTGTCGGGGCGCAGTTGGTCTGTCAGCAGGTAATTCAGGGCAGGAATCGAAAGCGGGGTAATCCCCATTGCCGGGTATTCTTGGAAAAGTAACTGACCCGCCGCATCAACAAAGGCAGGGGTCGGGGTATAGAAGGCATAATAAGCCGTCGTTTTGCTGACTTCGGTTGCATCCAAAGCCAATGGTGCGCCAAAAGTGAAAACCAGTAATCGCCGATTTTGTTGCTGATTGCTAAAGGTTCGTAGGTACCGCGACAATACGGTTTCGGCATCCACAATTGAAGGGGCACGATCTTGGAGCAAGAAAATCAGCCAGTCCGCATCGTTCAAGGCAGTTTGCAGGTCAGGATCGGGCGGAACCTCGGTCGCAGGGGTAATCAACGCATCTAACTGTTCGAACGTTAGGCTTGTAATCAGTGCCTCATCGTTCAATTGCCCTGTACCGCCCTGTCCATAACGTGAAAGCAGACTCGTTTCCAATTGCTCCGGGGCAATTACGGGGCGTGGGGGACAGTCGGTACAATCCCGAATTTCGCCTACATCCGTCACAATCACAATACTTTCATCGCTAAGCGGTTGCGCCAGTGTCCCCAAAATCTCGGTACTTGAAGGATAGAGCAAGGTGGCGGCACTTTGCGCCATCTGTTGCACGGCATTTTCGTTTTCGGAGGCGCGAAGCAGAGGAAGTTCTGATTCGGCAGGGTTCAGGCGCGGTGTAAGCGTTTCAAAATCCTGCTCGTAGAGGTCTAATTTCAGTCCTAAAATACGCCGTACTGCGTCATCCACACGGTTAGCGAAGGTAGGGTCGCTGGCGTATTGCTCCGTGAAAAAGTCGAGCGTTTCGTCTATATTGGCAATCCGGGTTTCCCAATCATCGGTCGAGGCAAATTCTCCCAAAAAGAGTAGGTCATTGCCTGCATTAAAGGCTTCGCGGGCAACCGTGCGGGCGGGAAAACTACCGGTT
>CBKYSX010000757.1:0-2735 GCA_966690745.1 uncultured Ardenticatenales bacterium | reverse complement strand
GGATTGTTGCATAGTCGTGAGTGCCTGCAACGTATACTCGGAGAGCATATCCATGGTCGCGTAAATGTTGTTGAACGCCGCCTGCAACTTTTGCAGATCTACGGTGGCACTGCTGGCTTGTTTGTTGATTTCGGCGGTTTGACCCTTCATCATCGCCGATGTACTTTCAATCAGGTTCCCTGTGGTGGTGTTAAGCGCATTGATTTGATCCAGCACCAGACGTTGATTGGCAAGTGCCTGTGCCACAATAATTGCTGTACGCAGGGCGGAAACGGTGGTTGTCGAGGCACGGTCAACCCCCTTAATCAACTCCATGTTGTTTTTCCGCACCATGTCCAACGCAAGGTAGCCCTGGATACTAACAGCTTGCTGGGTCAACAAATCCTGCACTTTTTGGCGCACGTAGAAAAGTAGTTCTTCGCGGATAATCCGTGCCTTTTCGGCATTGGTCAATTCCAGTCGTTCAATATGATCTTCCAGTGCGGCATCCAACTTGCGCCCCACATAAATATATTGTTGCAACTTTTGCATTAACTGCCACAGATTGACTTTTTCCTGCTCCAATGCGGCATTATCTTTGCGAAGCACATCCTGGCTCTTAAAGAGCTTCACAATAATTGTATTGATATGCTTCTGGGAGGATTCATAACGCAGGAAATAATCCCGCAGGGAATCGCCAAAGGGGATTATGCCAAATAAGCGTTTCGGTGCGAACAAATCCCCCTGCGCGGAAGGGTCAAGGTCTTCGATTTGTTTCCGCAGTTCAAGCAGTGCCTGCGATACAGGGGATTTATCATCAAAGATACTGTCATTTAACGCCCGCATCGGCTTTTCCAAAATGCGGTTGGAGACATTGGCAGCGGCGCGAATTTCCTCTGCCCCCATATTGTGCAGGGCGGCAACCTTGTTGTTAAATTCGGGCGTGTTGACATCTAATCGCACGATCTCATTGATGAATTTATCCACCATCTGATCCAGTTGCGGAATGCTCTCTTGTTTGAGCGGAACCATCGTTTCGGCTTTGGGTTCCGGTATCGCATGGACGGGTGCCGGGGGAGATAAGGTTTCGGGTGGATTCAGGGTAAGGACTTCAGTCATCGGAGCATCTCCTTTGAGGAATTCTTGATGGGAAGTTGTGGAATTTGTTTAGTGTAAACGGTATTCAGATTTGCGGTTTAGACAACTGTTTCTGCCTCTACTGTACGGGAAATGACGGTGCGGGTTGCGACAGATTATCGTTGCTCATTATGAGGCTGTAATTGTGCCAAATCAAGATGTTTCCTTGCGAGATGGCACAATTGCAGGGTGTATTTCTACCAACCCCTTCTCTTCAATATACATCATCCTCATCTGGGCTTCCTCTATCCGCTGCAATGACAAATGGTGCCGTTTCTCCTTACCCGTTACTCCTTTCCCCTTCTAAAATCTCTTTCGCCCGTTCCACCCGAATCTGCTTCTCAGCAATCAGTTGACGGGCAAGCCTATCCACCTGTTCCCCGGTAGCACCGGCGGCAAGGGCAATTTGGCGGGCATGAAGTGCCATGTGTCCGCGTTGAATACCATCGGTAGCAAGGGCGCGAATCGCGGCAAAGTTTTGCGCCAGTCCCACCGCCGCCATCACATGAGCCAGGTCGGCGGCGGCAGTGACATCCAGAATTTTGAGGGCGACCTGTGCGCCGGGATGGGAACGGGTCGTGCCACCTACCACCCCTACTGCCAGAGGAAGTTCAATTTCCCCGATTAAATTTCCGCTTTCGTCCGTGCTGAAAGTAGTCAACGAGGTATACCGTCCGTTTCGGGCGGCATAGGCATGGGCGCCCGCTTCAATACCGCGCCAATCATTCCCGGTTGCCACCGCTACCGCATCAATTCCGTTAAGAATCCCCTTGTTGTGGGTGGCAGCGCGGTAGGGGTCGGCGGCGGCAAAGGCCCACGCTTCCATAATCCCCTTAACCACCGCTTCCCCTGTGTAAGTATCGGTGGTGAGTGCCTCTTTGGTCCAAATGGCTCGCGCCCGCGCCAG
Source organism: uncultured Ardenticatenales bacterium (assembly GCA_966690745.1). Classification (GTDB taxonomy): domain Bacteria; phylum Chloroflexota; class Anaerolineae; order Ardenticatenales; family Ardenticatenaceae; genus CBKYSX01. The sequence goes on along the minus strand of CBKYSX010000757.1, from coordinate 712 downwards.
TCGTTTGTCGGCAAGGTTGCTTAAAATTCGCAGATTGACCCGCCCCCCTGTTAATGCCTCGATACGGGGTGCGAGTGCCTCACAGGTCGTATTGATGGCATTTGCGCCCATGGCATCCCGTGTGTCCAGTAAGATATGCACCACCATCATCGGACCCACAGGGGTATCGGGCAAGTGGCGAATTTCGATGTCCTGTGCCCCGCCACCCAGTTGCACAATCGTTTTATGTAGATCGTTTGCCTGCGCCAGCAACTCCGCTTTGGCTTCCAGTAAATTGGCTTCCGCCGCCTGCGGGTCCGGGACATCCAGCACCTGAATTTGCCCGATCATAATGGGCGGGTCGGCATCGGCGGTAAATCCGGCGGGGCGGGCGAGTTTAGCGGCAAAAGAACAGGCGGCAACGATGCTCGGTTCTTCCACGACCATCGGGATCACCACTTCGCGTCCATTAATAATAAAGTTTGCCGCCACGCCAAACGGAAGGGCATATCGCCCGATGACGTTTTCAATCAGGTGCTCTGCGATTTCCATATCAAGGGGTTCGACAAGGTGTGACTGATCCGCATCCGTTAACCCGGTAAATTCCGCGACGCGACGGCGGCGTTCTTCCACCGACAGTTGATAAAAACCCTTAAAGGGGGAGGACATTCAGAACTCCTTCGTGAGTGGTCAATAGAATAGTGAATAGTAGGGGCGAGGCAGGAAATGCAGA
>CBKYSX010000756.1:0-2735 GCA_966690745.1 uncultured Ardenticatenales bacterium | reverse complement strand
CATCTCTTTAAGCGCAGACCGGTCTACCTCGCCACGATTGACATAGATCACATCAATCGGCTCCAGTACAAACTTGCCGATTAACGTACCTTTATATTCTGCTTTTGCCAGTGCCGAAAGAGGTTGGCGCGGCAGAACTGCCAGAATCAAGGGTCCTTCCCACAAGCGGGTGTGGTTGCCTCCCGCTAAGAGTGCGCCCGTCATCGGGGTACGTTCCAACCCCTGTGCGTCTATTTTAAAGAAAAGGTTGAAAAAGAACCGTAATATACCAATCAGAATCCTATAGGTTCGGGTCGGTTTTGGAGGAGCTTCTGTTATTGCAGTGGTAGTCATGGAATTTTAGACGGTCTAGGGTGTTTCAGGTTCAGACGATTCATCCTCTTCGGTGCGGAACAGCTGTTCAAAGATGAGGTCGCTTTGTTTTTGGAGAAGGGCTTCCAGCAGAATTTCGCCGATATGATCGGCACTCACCGCATCCAGCGCGTTCTGGCGGGCAGTGGCATCTAACGCAGTCCAGCGATCCACCGCTTCCCGCAATAATAGTTCCAGCTGTTCCCGTCCCGGGTCTTGTACAAACAAGGCGCGGATCGCTTGACCCAACAGCGCGTAGAGGTCTGTATCCCGCACATGGTCTGCTTGACGCATCAGCACGATATAGGGAACGCCCAATGGAGCCGCCATACGGCGCAGAACATCAGGGGTTGGTGGGTTGCGTCGCCCCGATTCGATCTGGGAAATATAGGCAGAGGAGATTTCCGCCTCCTCCGCCAACGTTTCTTGCGATATGCCCGCCCGTTCGCGCAGACGGCGCAGATATTCACCGAAAAAGGTCATATTTGAAATTTAACCACAGAGTACACAAAGAATATAGAGGTAAGCGTTCTGATCCTTGTGACCTCTGTGTACTCTGTGGCTTACAAATCGGTTGCTAATTCTGCCACAGCCCCGGCGCATCCCCAACTGAGTGTATAACCGGAACCGCCATGCCCGTAATTGTGAATAATAGTCCGCCCGTTGCGTATTTCCCGTTCCAGCCGCACTTCATTCCGCCCCGGACGTAACCCTACCAGAATATCCAGCACCGGTGCCTCTTTCAGTGCCGGATGAAGGGTCGCGGCATAGTTTAGAATAGAAGCAGTGGTATCATCCCGCACCCCCATATCCCAATCTTGATGGAGAGCCGTCCCGCCTAGAATTGTCCCATCGGTGCGGGGGATAATGTAAACAGGTTGCACCGGGTTCTCTTCATCAAAGAGAAAGCGGTCTACGTGACCGGGTTCAACCTTAACAATCTGCCCTCGAATCGGGTACATGGTGGTATCGCCCGCCAATTCGACTGCCCCCAATCCGGTACAGTTCACCACAAGGTCATACTCAGGCGCAATCTCATCCAGCGAAGTAACCGTTTGGGTTTGTAAGGCAATTCCCTCTGATAAGGCACGGTCGCGTAACCACTGCATATAAATCGGCGTTTCGATGAGCGGGACTTCAAAACGATAGCCCGCGACAATCCCTTCCACAGGTGGAAGTTCGGAAGCGGGAATCGGTTCGTGGAAACGCAACGCACCCGCCCAATCAGGTGTCGGCGCAGTATGGCGGTGATATTCACAACCTAGTACAGGACGAATGCCCGCCCCCGGCACATCATAGAGGGCAATCAATCGTTCTGCGGTTTGCATTGCCCACAGCGTAGCAGAAGGATGCGACACCTGATAGGGGTGCCAGATTGCCGCCGCCACGCTCGATACAATATGGGGTGCCCAGTCGCGGGCAACCACTGTTACCTGATGTCCTTTTTCATGTAAGAGAAGGGCGGTGGTTAACCCGATGACCCCCCCGCCAATAACAAGTACGTTCATGGTGAATAATTTGGTGCCGAACGATGGATAACGGTCTTTGTAGCGTAGCGGTTTTTAAGAGAAAGGCAAAGGTTTCATCAACAAAAGCCATCGTCCCGCCTTGGAATGGCAGTGTACCGACAAATAAGATTGAAGCGCAAGGGAACGACAACCCACCCCCTTCCCCCCTCCCAAGAGGGGGCTTTCCTGCGCCATTCTCTTTTATCAATACAGAGTAGGGCTAATGAATAGGGGGTTCTCCCTTGGGAATTATCCGTATTTCATAGCCCCGTCCCTTCAGGACGGGGTAACATCGGTTACAGCAATTAATTTTTACTCTCCATCAACCTCATGGTGCGGGTTGCAAGGTTAACGTTTCAACTGCGCTACTGCGAATCGCCTCATTCCCCCAGCGCAGGGGAGCATATTCCCCGTTTATCCACATCTGAATCATATCATCATAATGGGAGTGATAAGGATGTCCGCTTTGTCCTGTGGAATGAATTGCAAGGCTGTTGTTAAAATCACTGAAATCCACAATCATCCGCATAGAAACATGCCCGGTAATGCGGGAAGGATTGCTCCACGCCCATCCGTTGGCATTCGGGGCACTTGTACCCCCATCGGTGGGGAACGGTCCGCGATTCACCAATCCTTCAATTGCCGCAATCCCGCTTTGCCCCAACGGGTTGCTAACATAGAGAGCCTGATGTAACTTGCCCCATTGCCAATCATCCATGTTGCCGCCCAATTCTGCCGTCAGGAAGGTAACCGTTGCATCCATCGCTTCCAGCATAATTTGACTTTGCGTTTCTGTGTCGGGCGTAGTGACATCGTCCCACAATGCAGAATCGCCATGGGTGGCGAGGCTATGGAGAAGTAATCGGGTTGGCGTAT
>CBKYSX010000755.1:0-2745 GCA_966690745.1 uncultured Ardenticatenales bacterium | reverse complement strand
ATTTACGGCACGCAATGGCATTGGCTCCCCGATGTTGGCTCCCGCCCGTTGGTCTGCGATATGAGCAGTGACATCCTCAGCCGCCCCTTCGATGCCACTCAATTCGCCTTGATTTATGCCGGGGCACAAAAGAATCTGGGTCCGGCGGGGGTGACGGTGGTGGTCATCAATGAAGACTTTCTGGCGGGCGGCGCGCATAACTTGCCAACTATGTTCTCCTACAACACCTTCGCCAAATCCAATTCGCTTTACAACACCCCGCCTGTTTTCGCCATTTACGCCCTCAATCTGGTTCTGCAATGGATTGAAACTGAAGGGGGCTTGACAGCAATTGAACAGACCAACGAAACCAAAGCCGGTTTAATCTATGACAAAATAGATCAAAGCGGCGGTTTTTATGTCGGACACGCGGATGAAGACAGCCGCTCGCGTATGAATATCACCTTCCGTCTGCCTAATGCAGACTTGGACAAACAATTTGCCAAAGAAGCCGAGGCGCAAGGCATGGTTGGCTTGGCTGGCTATCGCAGTGTGGGCGGCATCCGCGCCAGCACCTATAATGCCGTCACGCTGGAAGCCTGTCAGACATTGGCGCACTTTATGGCAGAGTTCCAACGAACACACGGATAAAGGCGAAGGTTCCAAAATCCAATAGGTACCCGGCAAGGGTGGAAGCGGTTTGCAATATAACGCCGCTTTCACCCTTTTTCCTTGTAAAATTTGCGACAGCGAGATACATCTTCAAACGGCATTACCATACACTCGGGCTTGGTTAAAACAGTCAAAACTATCGTTCTTCTCAGGCGAACAGCGTTCTTCTAAACCCAAATACAAGCTTAGCATGGCATTAAGCCTATAGGCGATTTATTTTTTAATCCATTCAATCGGGTGTATAGTTGGGTCATCGCTCTGTTTCCTTGAAGGCTAAATGATTTTTTAGAAAAGCATCTGAAAGGAGGTTCCCTACCGCCGCCTGTTTATGGTGGTGACTGAATGATTTTTTAGAAAGTCCCTCAGATACAGGGGAATCATGCCCAAACAGCTTAATTTTTCCCTAAGTCCGGCGGATCTGGCAGTTTTGGAAGATGCAATGCGGCACGACAAACGCCCGGAAGTACGGCAACGTGCGCTGGGGTTACGCCTTCTCCACTTCGGGCATCGCCCCAAAGAAGTGGCAGAGCTGATGGCTGTAACTGAAGCCACGGTCTACAACTGGGTTCGGCGTTGGCAAAAGGGAGGGATTGATGCCCTCGCCAACCGCCCCAAAGGTCACGCCCCCGCAAAAACCACCGACCATTTCTACCACTTGCTGGCACAATCTGTCCGAACGTCCCCCCGACAATACGGTTACGACCTTGATCGGTGGACGACCATTCATTTACAAGAATTCCTGCAACGCACGACAGGTGTGGAATTGAGTCAAAGCCGATTTCGAGCCATTCTGCGCGAACAAGGTTATTCTTTGGGCGAGGGTGTAACGACAGAAATGATAGAAGAGCAAAGCACGCCTGTGCCGATGGCTTCTATACCACCTACCCCGCCTACCCCGTTGTCCCACATTAGTGTGCCGTTTTGGTTATCCGCACAAAGGACAGTACCCATGAAACTCAATCGGCTTGTTGCCTCAGTTCTTTTAGTAGGCTTGGTTGCCATCGGGGCATGGCTGTTGACGAATGTCACCGCCCTCACCCCCGAAACCGATGCCGCCCGTGCCGCTCAGGCAGATCGCCTCGCTCTCACCGGTCAAGATAAAGATATTATGATCGCTGAAAACGAGATTTTGGAAGAAAGCGAAGCCCTGATGGGGATGAGCGACTACTTCTACGACCGCTATCTCTACCCGGCATATCAATTTGACAATCAATGGCTCATGGATGCCCGCGCTCAGGAAGCGCAAATCCAGGAGGCAATGCCCGCCGGAATTCACCCCGCCGAACGGAACGGAGAAACCGTCACACTTTCCGGCGACGGCTTTACCTCCCTTGGACCGAACCCCCTGCAAAGTGATGGCTGTTTTGGCTGTTATGAATATGGGTTGGTGCAAGGTCGGATGAATGTGGTGGTCGTCAACCCGCAAAACACTTCAATTGCCTATGCCGGGAACGATGGTGCCGGTGTCTATAAAACCACGAACTGCTGTTCCGCCGACACGACCTGGACCGTCATGACCGATCAGGACGATCTGCAAGGCATAGCGATTGGTGACATCTCCCTTGACCCGAACAACCCGAACGTGGTCTATGCAGGCACAGGTGACTTGCGCTATGGCTCCAATTCCTTCGGAGCCTCCGGGCTGTTGAAATCCACCGATGCAGGAGCAACCTGGCAGTTGTTGGGAGCCGATGTATTCGGTCCCTTCTATACCAACCCCGGCACTTTCCCTCAATATAACGCGATTGGGAAAGTACGGGTAAACCCGAACAATAGCCAGCACATTGCTGTCGGTACCAAAAAAGGCGTTCACTTCTCCTATGATGGTGGAACGACCTGGACGGCGGCATGTATTGTCAATCCGACCAACAACCAACGTCAGGATATTACGGGCATGGAATCCCGCGATCAAGGCACTATCACTGATTTGATTGTGGCAGTCGGGACGCGTGGTACTGAAACTGAAGTTCAACAAGACCTGAACCAAAACGGCGCGAACGGGATTTACCGGGTGGTGTGGCCCACATCGGGGTGTCCCGCCAGCTGGACGTTGATTTCGACCCCCGCCAATGGTTGGCCCGTTGGAACCGGGAG
>CBKYSX010000754.1:0-2747 GCA_966690745.1 uncultured Ardenticatenales bacterium | reverse complement strand
AACCCCGGAATCTGTTCTCGCATTCGCCGCTCTAAGGTTGCCATCCGTGCATGTACGGTAGAAAGCAACGCATTTTCATCAAAAGTACAGTGGAGTGAAACGGCATACTCCCGTTTCCCCAATTGTTGCACCTGAATATCGTGAACGCCCCGTATTCCCGATACCTCTTCCGCCAGGCGTTTTACCACCGCTACCAGTTCCGCCGCTTTGGGGGTGACATCCGTTGCAACCGCCTCGTCCTCAAAAATCGGTTCAAGGTGGGATACCACTTCATCTAACGCCTCAACCTCATCCACCACAATCTGCTCAAAGCCGTCGGCGCGGTCGTGGGCTTCTGCCAGGGTCAGGGTGGCAGGCAATTCCAGATGAAGATGGGCAATCCGTTTGCCCCCCACCCGATGTAACGAAATGTGGTGTACCGCCACCCCATGCCGTTGTGCCAACGTATGAATTTGCTCTACCGCCCCTTCATTATCCCCTTGCACAGGGTCTACGTGGACAATGACATCGGTACGGGGCAGATAATGGCTAATGGTATCCTCAACCGCCGTCGCAATCGCATGGCTTTCTTCAAACGGTTTGGTGCGGGCAACATCAATATGCAATTCCACAAAAGTTTGCGCCCCTACCTGACGGGTTCGGACCGTATGCACCCGTTGCACCCCTGCAATTCCCTCCGCCAGCGTCCGTATATCGTCCGTTTGGTGACTGGCACGATCCAACAATACATCTAAAGCTTCGCGTCCATTATGTAAAGTAAGTCGTGCCAGAATCACAACCACGACCAATGCCGCCATCGCATCGGACTGCCCTAACCAACCAATACCCAATTGCTCGCCCAGTAATACCCCTCCCAATCCGATTAAAACCGCTCCGCCTGTGTATATGTCGGTAGCAAAATGGAGCGCATCGGCTTCCAGTGCCTGACTGGGGGTAATCGCAGTGGTGCGACGTAAATCCCACACCCGCCATACGCTGATGAGGACCGAAATCACCATCACGGCAAATGCCCAGAAGGTTGGTGTGACGGTTTCGGTTGGATTTAATAAGCGTTGAACCGCCTCCCACGCGATACCGCCACAGGTAATCAGCAAGATGATGGTTTGGGTCAATGCGCCCAGACTTTCGGCTTTGCCGTGCCCGTAATGATGGGTGTCGTCAGCGGGGCGGTCGGCAAAGGCAACCGCCGCCAATGTGACCCCACTGGCAACGATATCCAACGCGCTGTTCATCGCTTCGGCGAAAATCCCCAGCGAGTCGGTCAGCCACGCGACAATGAATTTGATAATCAGTAAAAAAAAGGCGGCTCCCACACTGAGCAGAGCCGCCTGCGTTTTGGAAGTGGTCATTTAAGTTATGCCTCATCGTGCGGAACCACCAGCACCATGAGCAACTCCCCAATATCACGACTCATCGTTACCTCCCGCTCCCCTTCCACCCGCACCGTCAACGTTCCGCCTACGTGTGAAATCGCCAACAACTCTACACTGACATGTAGACCGAATCCCTCTTCGCGTAAGTAGCGCAAAATTTCATCATCCTGACTTCGCACCTGGGCAATAATTCCCCGTTCCCCCACCGGCAGGGAGACAAGAGCTGTCATTTCAAGGGTAGGTACATCGCCGGTCAGGGTTGGAATCGGGTCGCCATGCGGGTCGTGGGTTGGCTCGCCCAATGCGGCAAACATCCGTGCTTCTAAACGTTCGGAAATGTGATGCTCTAACTTGTCTGCTTCTTCGTGTACTTCATCCCACGAATAGCCCAGTTTTTCGGTCAAATAGAGCTCCAACAAACGGTGATGGCGCAGAGTTTCCAGGGCGGCATGTTGCCCCGCCGAAGTCAGACGTACCCCGTAATAAGGCGTATGCTCTACCATTTTGAGCTCTGCCAATTTTTTAATCATCCCTGTGACAGAGGCGGGGCGAAAGCCCATTTGTTCCGCTAGCAAATTGGTGGAAACGGTAGTTCCCCCCTGTTGCAGACGATATATCGTTTTCAGGTAATCTTCCATGGCAGGTGTCAACATAGAGCGTAAGCGTACCGATTCCGCAGGAGCGTAAACCGGTCACGAAAGGGGTTTGCTTTCGGGTGTGGCGGGATGCATTCGGGCTTCCAATTTTTCCCAACGCCCATCCAATAGAGCGCGATACTCCGGTGTTAGAATGTCGGTCACGGTCATAATCAGCGCGTCTTCATGGTTATTCTGATAATAGCGTTTGCGTTGCCCCACGACTTCAAATTGATATTTTTCGTATAAATTCTGGGCGGTTTCATTGGAAATCCGCACTTCTAAGGTCATCAAAAAGGCATTTCTGGCGATTGCCTGTTCCAACATCTCCAATAAAAGCAATTCGCCTAAGCCCAAACCACGCCAATCCGGGTCTACCGCAATCGTACTGACATGCGCTTCCCCTACAACCACAAAAAACCCGCCATAGCCCAAAATCGGGCGACCCTGCGGTGGACGGCGGAGCCATTTGCCAATCCGTTGGCGCAGGGTGGGGTTCGCTCTTACTGCGCTTTCGGTGGGAAGCACCACCAGATATTGTGCCAGATCGTTATTTTCCAGCTCGTGGCGGTAGGCACTTTCGGGCCACGGCGATGCATGGGCGCGTGATTCGATTTCCATGACCCGATCCAAATCAGGGAGTGTCATGGAGTCTACGCGATATGGAAGGTTTCGTTGCATGAGATTACATATATGAATGACCACTATCCTCAACGACTATCAGCCTTACTATAAGTAT
>CBKYSX010000753.1:0-2749 GCA_966690745.1 uncultured Ardenticatenales bacterium | reverse complement strand
GCCGCGCCCAATGCGAAGCCGCCGCCCGCCATTTCGGGGTTCCTGCCCTACGGGATGTAACCATTGCTGATTTTGAAGCCCGCGCCGATGAACTGGATGAGATTACACGCAAACGCGCCCGCCATGTGATAACAGAAAATCAACGCACCCTTGATGCCGCCGCCGCGATGACCGCCAATGATGCAAAACGGTTGGGGACACTGATGATTGAATCCCATATCAGCATGAGGGATGATTTTGAGATTTCCAGTCCTGCTTTGAATGCCATTGTCGAGATTTCCTTAGCAACTGAAGGGTGTGTCGGGGCACGGATGACCGGGGGCGGCTTCGGTGGCTGTGCGGTAGCATTGGTACGGGATGAAGATGCCCAATCTTTTATAAAGAGCGTTGCTCCCGAATATGAACGGCAAACCGGGTACACGCCTGCCCTCTATCTTTGTTATCCCAGTCAGGGGGCTTCGGTTGTCTATCCTGCCTAAACCTTTGCTTTGTCCCGCCTCGTGCCAATGACCACCCATGCCCAAATCCTCAGTACCTTCCTTCGTACCGACCTCTACCGTCTTGATGCGGCGTTAGAGGAACAAGTATGGACAGAAGCCATCGCTACACGCCTGACCGACCATCTACATCGTCTGGCTCAGGTCGTTGCTCTCGTGGTTTCTCATTCCCCTACCACGCTTCCTCCTCCCGATTCGGTGGAATCCGCATTGGATCGCCTCCATACCCTTACCGATGAGATACTCACCATCGTTGCCGAGCTTCCCGAGTCAACCCTTCACGCCACCGTACTTGACCCTCACGAACGTAATCTTCCCCTGCTGGCACACCTGTACGACTATGCACGATTAAGCGCGATGCTGGTAGAATGGAGTCAGCATCTCCCTCCTAGCCAAAACCTTGACAATTGGTTCGACGAGCCGGAAACCTAAGATATCGTTCTGCCTTTGGAAGATAGCCTCTAAACGCCTATAATGCGCGGAATCTTGTCAGCCATTGTTGCGTAACCCCTTACGGGGCTGTGCAATCGGGAGTCGTCGGTTCGTGAAAATTACTGTAGTCTTGCCCACTTATAACGAGGCGGACAACCTCGAAACCATGGTTAAGTCTTTGCTTGACCTGTCTCTGCCGCTCAACATTATTGTGGTAGATGACAATTCCCCTGATGGTACAGGCGCGATTGCCGATAGGTTGGCGCAACAAAACCCTCGCCACGTCGAAGTCCTACATCGCCCTAAAAAGCAGGGACTGGGGCGTGCCTATAAAGCCGGTTTCCAACGGGCATTAGTCACCCATGCCGATTTTATCGTGCAAATGGACTGCGACTTTTCCCATTCACCCCATTATCTACTCCAAATGGCGGAAGTCATGGCAACCACCAACGCAGAAGTGGTGGTCGGTAGCCGTTATGTGCCGGGGGGCGAATTGGATGAACGGTGGGACAAGTGGCGCGAATGGTTAAGTGCGTGGGCAAATGTGTATGCCCGCGCCATCCTACGCTTAAAAACCAAAGATGCTACCGCCGGGTTTAAGATGTGGCGGCGGTCGGTATTGGAAGCGATTGATTTGGAACGGGTGATTAGCAACGGTTACATTTTTCAGGTCGAAATGAGCTATTTGACCCAAAAATTAGGCTTTATCCAGAAAGAAATTCCGATTTATTTTGAAGACCGTCGTATTGGCAAATCAAAAATGGATGTTCCGGTTAAAATCGAAGCGGCGTATCGTGTGCTTGAACTTCTGTGGAAACACCGCGCCATTGAACGGGCAGAACCCCGCCCCAAGCCCGACCATCCGACACCTTACACACCCCTTTCCGGGTAATAGTAGATGTAACAGGTTGATAAAATCGCGCTGACAGCGCGATTTTATCAACCTGTTCCTTTCCACATGCGCCGCCCTCTCACTTTTATTGCCCCCTACCTCGCCTTTTTCATTCTCCCTACACTTCTGCTCTGGCAGGTGTTATGGGGACAATACACTTTAATTCCCTTCGATAATCTATACGATGGGTTGCCCTGGTATCCGTATCGGCAACAAATGGGGGTGGGCAATCCGCATAACGAACTGGTCAGCGACCTTGTCTTAGAAAATTTCCAATGGAAAACCTTTGCAATTGAGGAATACCGGCAAGGAAAACTCCCCCTCTGGCAACCCAATCAGTTTGCAGGGTCCCCTTTTCTGGCGGCGGGGCAACATTCGATGCTCTATCCGCTTTCCCTGCTCTATCTAATTCTGCCGATTCATGCCGCCTATGGCTGGTTTGCCCATCTCTCATTGGTGCTGGCGGGGATCACGATGTTTGCCTTTGCGCGGAGCGTAGGATTGTCCCGTTCTGCCGCACTCATCGCAGGGTTAGCCTATCAGGGGTGCGGCTTCCTCACTATTTCGCTGGTGTTTCCCATGATGGTGGCGGGCGCGGCATGGTTGCCCCTGCTCTTAGCGACACTGCATAAACTGCGGGATGCCCCCCGCGCCAATGCGTTTGTTGCCCTTTTGGTAGGTTCACTTGCGGTGGCGGGGGCAGTATTGGCAGGGCATATTGAAATCCTTTATTACACCCTGTTGGTTGGTGGTCTATACGGTTTATGGTGTTTACTCAGGCTGATGAGGCAACCCAAAGCCGCCTTAACCTTTGCGGGGGTGGGGCTGGCAACGGCAGTGGTCGGGGTCATGTTGGGCGCGGCACAACTGATTCCTTTGTACGAAGTGGTATCACAAAATTGGCGCGAAGGCTCCGCTTCATTGGATG
>CBKYSX010000752.1:0-2751 GCA_966690745.1 uncultured Ardenticatenales bacterium | reverse complement strand
GTTTCGCGGGAAATCGCGGGGCGGGTCGCGCTGATTTTTTCGCTCGTGCCGTTGGCATTGTCGGGGATATTGATTTTTTACTTCCTGCCGATTCCCGATTTCCAATTTGTGGAGCGGGTTCCCTGGATTGAAGGGTCGCTGGCGCAGTATTCGATTTTGATTGAATACTATCTGGGGATAGACGGAATCTCCTTCTGGCTCATTCCTCTGACCACCTTATTAACCTCGCTGGCAATTTGGTCTTCCTTTGAACATATACAGGAACGCCCCAACGAATATTACGCCTTCATGCTCCTGCTGGAATGTGCCATTCTGGGCGTGTTCTGTGCGTTGGACCTGTTCCTCTTCTTCGTTTTCTGGGAAGCGGTACTCATTCCGATGTATTTCCTCATCGGAATTTGGGGCGGCAAAAATCGTATCTACGCCACTGTTAAATTCGTGTTGTATACCATGGCAGGCTCGGCGTTGATGTTGGCAACGATTATCGCATTGGGCGTGATTAACCTCGTCTATGGCTTCTCGATTGACCAAACGCTCACCCTGCGCTTCGGGCTGGATTCTTTATTGCAAGCGACCCAACCACAGGTGTTGGCAAGCATTTTGGAGCAGATTCCCTTCTTCCCTGAAAACATCGCCATGCTGATGTTTATCTCGTTTGCAGTGGCATTTGCGATCAAAGTACCCTTGTTCCCCTTTCATACGTGGTTGCCCGATGCCCACGTTCAAGCACCCACCGCCGGGTCGGTGATGTTGGCGGGGGTCTTGCTGAAGATGGGAACCTACAGCTTCCTGCGCTTTGCCATTCCCCTCTTCCCGGCAGAAGCCGTGGAAGTCGCGCCGATTATCGCGGTGCTTTCGATTATCGGGATTCTCTACGGGGCATGGGTGGCATACGCTCAAAAAGATATTAAGAGTCTGGTGGCATATTCTTCCGTGAGCCACTTGGGCTTTGTGATGTTGGGGATGTTCGCGCTGAACAGTGCCGGGGTCAGCGGCAGTATCCTGCAAATGGTCAATCACGGTATCAGCACCGGGGCATTGTTCCTGCTGGTAGGGATGATTTACGAACGCCGCCACACGCGGGAGATGGATGCCTTCGGCGGGCTGTGGAAAATCATGCCGATCTACGCGGGGTTGTTTCTGATTACCATGCTTGCCAGTGTTGGCTTGCCGGGGCTGAACGGCTTTGTGGGCGAATTTCTGACCCTGCTGGGCGCGTATGCCGCCAATCCCTGGTGGGCATATTTCGCCACCTTCGGCGTAGTGTTGGCGGCGATTTACATGCTCCAACTCTTTAACAAAATGTTCTTCGGTCCGGTGACGCATGAAGCAAACAAGCACCTGACCGATTTAAGCCGCAAAGAAATCCTCGTCCTCGTGCCGTTGGTGCTGTTGATGATTCTGATGGGGGTTGCCCCCAACCTCTTCCTAGACCCCATGCAACCGAGCGTCACGGCATGGCTGGAATCGGTACAGCAGGTGACGGCGGTGGGTGTGCTACCCTAATAAAGTTGGTCGTAATCAACTTCTACTATCATAGTGTTTAGATTGTTATGGCTGTCCATTGTGTTAATGATATCCGCATGTGGTATGCAAGGTATCTCTATAACTGAAACAAATCAGGCAACCAATGAAGGGCCCTTAGTCAGTGTTACGCCAACTGCACTTATTATTCGTAGTACCGTGACTCCTTCACCTACAGTCATTGATGTTAATCAGGATGAGATGGAATTAACCATTGACGATATCCTGACAACACCTGTAGATTACAATGTAGAGGTTAACATTCCTGAATACTTGACGGCAGTGACTTCCAGCGAGCAAATCTATACGGGAGCTATTACAAATGTAGGTACCAATGCGGATACTTACGAGGTTGTGATCACGCAGACAAGTAATTGGGTTACGCTATCGGATTTGCCCTCTACATTAACCTTGGGACCCGGGGAAGTCCATACTTTTACCTTAACAGTTGCGTTGCCTACACAACCATCTGTGCCAGAAACAAGTGAGTTTGAGGTAACACTCTATAGCCAATCTAATCCAAATTTGGTAGGGCAAGGTCATATGTACCTTACCCAAATAAACCAGTAACACCTCACATGTATAGAAGATCTGCAAGGACGACACATGGAACTGATGTCCATTGAACAACTCGGTGCCACTGCACGGCTGATGGCAACCCCCATCTTCCTCTCTTTTGTGGGGTTGGTGGTGCTGGTCAGCGACCTCATTTTTAATCGTGAGGACGAACGACGGTGGCCCGCGTATCTCTCGGTAGCGGGGCTGATTGGATCCCTCTTTTTGTGGGTACAATCGTGGCTGTTGTTCCACCCCGCTACTGATGATAACGCTTTTTTCGCGCTAATTCGTCGTTTGCTTCAGGTCGGAACGTTGCAGGATGCCGATCTGGCACAGGCGCAATCGCTGTTTGGCGGGATGTTTAATGCCATTGGCTTAAACAATTTCACCCTGCTGGCGACCCTGCTGATTATCGTTTCGACATTGATTGTCACCCTGATTTCCCCCGCCCACTTAGAGCGGCGCGGTTTACTGCGCGGCGAATTTTATGCCCTGCTGATTTTTGCGGCGGTGGGGGGAATTTTGATGGCGGGTAGTGCCAACCTGGTTATGGTCTTTTTGGGGGTCGAACTGCTTTCGATTCCTCTCTACATTCTGGCAGGCTTTGCCCGGCCGCGGTTGCGTTCACAGGAATCCGCCCTGAAGTATTTCTTGTTGGGCGCATTTGCC
>CBKYSX010000751.1:0-2760 GCA_966690745.1 uncultured Ardenticatenales bacterium | reverse complement strand
ATTAAACGTAGTATCAACGATAACCGTTTCACTACTCCCTGCGGAACAGGTAATCACCTCTCCATCATTTCCATCATTGCGCCATTGAACGGTACCCATTTCACAATCTCCTCCCACTTCCACAACTTGCCCCTGTGTATTTTGTAAAATTAATCCTTGTTGGGAGAGATAGACAATTTTGTCCCCCGTCGGGGCAATCGAAGGACCCTCAAACCGCAGTCGTTCATCCGTGGTAAGTGGTTGCAGGTTGGAACCATCGGCATTTGCCAGAAAGAGATGTTGCCCTTCCAACAGCAACAGCTTCGTACCATTCTCCATAAACCCCACAATCGAATATCCTTCAATCAATACCTCTGCCGGGGTGCCGTGGCGATCCGTTTCATAGACAGAAAACGCCTCAATGGCTTCCTCCCACACATTAAACAACAACCGTTCACTATCAGGCGACCACGCCAATGGGTGATAGACCGCTGTCCCCGTAAACACCTCATGCCGCACCCCATTCTCGCCAATAACCGTGAGGAGTGCCGTGTGCCAATCGGGCCAATTGTTTTCCAATTCCACCCACCACGCGAAGGTGCTACTGTCGGGTGTCCACATCACGGGACCGTACCCGTATGCTTGGTTCACCAATGGAAATGATGTCAAAACATCTGCCTCAACATCGTATCGGTATAGCGCATCATTGCTCGTAAAGACGACCTGCCGACTATCCGGCGACCACCCCTCCATGAAACCAAAGACGGATGCAACCTGCCACGATTGTTGATCGGCAAGGCGGGTAATCCACGCACTTTCTACCCCATTAACCGTACGATGGGTAAAAAGATACGTCCCATCCGGCGCCCATTGCTTCTGATTTATCATATGACCCGCATCTTCGACTTGTAGAATAAAATCGCTTCCGTCGCCCCGTACCGAATAATAATCATTCCCATGTACCACCAACCCGACATAATCCCGCAACGGCGGTGCAAAGGTAAACGCGGCGCGGCTCACCAATTGTGGCATCCACACCCGACCGTCCGTCGGGGTTTGCCCCTGCACCGTTGGCTTCGCCACCACCAAAACCCCCGCCAAAAATCCGATTGCCAGCACCACCCGACTTATCCAACGCCACATATGCAACTCCCTTGGAAGAATGGGAAGAGGAAAGTACGACTTCTGCCATTTCCCTCTCCTCCTATAACCCCGCTACGGCATATACCGCCATTCCCGAACACGCGCCTGCCCGTTTGCCTCGTAAGGGACAAACCACAGGTCGCCGGTGCGTCCATTCAAAATATAAGAACGGCTATAGGGGGAAACGGGACCGGGGTATCCGCCCCCACTTTCAAAAACGGCAACATAATGGGTTGAAAAGGGCAAAAACTGCTCTGCCCGCTTATAAACCGGCTCGGAGATATAACGGGGCGGTGTCGTTGTGCTGTCGCCCATTTCCACAGCATCCCACCCACCATTGCGGTCGTCAATTCTGAAGCTATGGAGAAAGCGCGTCCCATCAGCTTTCCAACTGAAAGATTCGCTACACTCCGCCATAAAATTACAGAATGCCGGACCGAGTTCTACAGGGGCTATCTGCCCTACCGTGTGCAGAAACTGCGTCCCATTAACAATGTAAAGCATGGCGTGGTCACTAAGCGCAATCACCACATTGGTCAGGTCCTGCGTAGGGTCACTAAAAGGAACAAGCGTTTGTCCATCCGGGGAGGCAAGGTAAATCCGCCCCCCTTGTTGAACCACCAACCACGCCCCGCCTTCAACCCATCCGTGCGTAATATACCCTTCCAAAATCACATGATTTCCAATATCGCCCATGGTGGTAATGATCGTCTGACTCATTTCCTCTGTATGGCTTTGACCTTTTAACGCGAGTTGCGTACTGTCAGGCGACCAATACAGTGCCTCCCATTGCAGAGTTCCCTGTAATGTTGGTACCTGGATAATGGGGGTGGATGTATCCCGTTGCCATATCCACAATTCCCGGTCCGCGGGGTAAGGCATTGCGGAAAGCCATGCGATAGAACGACTATCGGGTGACCATACAGGATACAAAGGCTCCGCGAAATCGCCTTCTAATTCTCGTAATGAGAGCGATTCAATATCAAAAATGTAACTCTTTTGGGACCCATCATCGTAGAGCAAGAGCAAGGTACTATCGGGTGACCAATAGCGGTGACGGGGGGCAAAGGGTAAAGTAGCAATCACCGCTCCGTCTGACAACCGCACGATTTGGGCGGTATTGGTCGGGCTATACAAATAGTAAAGTCCGTTTGGCGACCATGCTATATCCGGTTGAAGCGGAGATTCCGGCGTAATTTGGGTCCATTCACTACCATCCCCACGCACCGTATAGTAGGCTCCCTCCAACGTGGTATTGGGAAAGGCATACACCATCCCCACATAATCCCGCAAGGATGGGTCTCCGGCAAGCGCGGCGTTCCGTATCATCAAAGGAAGCGCAATGGTTTGCACTTCAGGGGTTTGCTTTCCCTGTACTGTCGGCTTCGCCACCAACCATACCACCGCCAAAAACCCGATTGCCAGTACGATTCGACCCAACCACGCCATACCCACCTCCCTTTTCGTCCAAGTCACAAACCTTTTACTGATAAAATCATTATAATTACATTAAATGAAAATGACAAGGGGGCGAGTTGTTTCAACCCGCCCCCTTGTTATTACTATAATCTTCATAGAACTCGGGGGTTAACCTCCATTCTGAATTACAGGTAGATATAAAGTTTGTAATATTGTGGT
>CBKYSX010000750.1:0-2764 GCA_966690745.1 uncultured Ardenticatenales bacterium | reverse complement strand
CGGGGCGAGCGACCGCGCCGGATTCATACTTGCCCCGCTAATCGGTCCGCCAAAGAGGGCATCCAGCGTAACCGTTGCGCCAATAGCCATTCCCGCCATCAATCCCTGTTCTTTGGAGCCGGTTGCTACATGGATAATGACGAACATCAGAAAGAAGGTCATCACGATTTCCAGTACAAATGCGGGTAGGATGCCCCCGGTGGGGAGGGTTGCGCCGAGCGTAGCGGATTCGGGGAAGATACCGCGCAGAAGCAAACTTGCCAGCAATGCACCGCCACTTTGACTTAAAATGTAGGGTATGGCCTCACTCACCCCCAACCGCCCCGCCAGCCAAAAACCAACCGTTACCGCCGGGTTAAAATGGGCACCGGAAATATCACCCACCGCATAAATCATCGCCATTACCACCAACCCGAAAACCAATGCAATGCCGACATGGGTAATCATGCCGCCCATTACTTCATTCACGACAATTGCCCCTGTTCCGGCAAAGACCAATGCAAACGTGCCAATCGCCTCGGCAACCAATTTTCTTGTCATAGTATTTCAGGACGCGTCCCGCTTTTCGTTCAATACGCCTTTTGCAACATATCGGCAAATTCATCGGGCAACACACTGGCTTCAACAAGCCTCGCCGTTTGTTCCACATCATACGGAACCCGCACAAATTCTACTTGTACCGCGGTGGGGTCGGTAGCAATAGAAGCACCCTTTACCGTTAGCAGAACATAACAGGCGCGGGGGTCGCCATCTTTTGGTTTGCCCACCGACCCGGTGTTAATCGCATGGTAATAGCGCTCTGCTTCTTCTCCATCACGCTTGATAACGCGATGGTAAGGTTTATGGGTATGCCCGAAGAGCATCACATCCGCCCGTTCCGGCTCCATCAGCCGAAGCAAACTGCTATCAGGGCGATCTTCAAAGAGATACTCGTTGATTCTGCGGGGACTGCCATGTACCATCAGCACAGTGCCCGCCGGATGTTCCACCCGCAAATGTTTGGGCAATCGCGCCAGGTATGACCGTGTCTCTTCTGTCACCACATGGTTGGTATAGGCGATAGATTCCACCCCGCGCTGTTGGTCCGCTTCCGTTTTGTAAGCGCACCCGCAATCATCGCTCGTTGCCCCCACCCCGACATCATAATTTCCGGCAATAGTGGGAATATGATGGTCACGGATAAACGCTGTCACCTCATTCGGAAAAGTGGCGTACCCGACCAAATCTCCTAAACAATAAACTACATCGGGTGCTTTGAATCGAATATCTGCCCACACCGCTTCCATCGCAGGTAAATTCGCATGAACATCACTAAAAATGGCGATTCGCATGGTTATTTCAGCCTTCCCTGACGCTGACGGTCAATCAGAATCAACAGGTGATTAATGCGGAAGGTTAATTCCTGCGCTGTTTTGCGAAATGCCTTCAATTTGTTAGCATCGCTTCCTTCCACCGACGAGGGGTCGGGGAAACTCCAATGAATTTGAGCGGGGTCGCCCGGAAAAACAGGGCAGGCTTCCCGTGCGCTGTCGCAGGTCGTGATGATGTAATCCCATGCCTGTCCCAAAAATTCGTTTAAGTGTTTGGAGCGGTTGGTACTGATGTCAATTCCTCTTTCTTTCATAGTTTCCACAGCATAAGGATTGACCACCGAGGGTTCGGTTCCGGCACTTTCAACCAGAACCCGCTCTTTGCCCAAAAATCGGGTTAAGGCTTCTGCCATCTGCGAACGGGCGGAATTGTGCGTACAGAGATACAGAATGCGGATGGGGGGTAGCGTTTCAGAGGTGGCGATGGGTGCTTGCTCTGTTGCCGACCCCAGCGCAGGATGAATTGCCGCGCCGCTCTCATAGTACAGAATCTTCAAGGCGTTCAGATCAAGGCTGTAATAAACATCGCGCCCGTCGGCAATGCTCCGATGTTCGTGAACAAGGTTGCCCTCACGCAAACGGCGCAGATGGTACGACACCAGATTCATAGGTCGCCCAACTATCGTAACCAGTTCTTGCACTTTGCGGTCGCTAAAGGCGAGGGCTTGCACCAATTGCCAGCGCAACTCATCCGCCAGCAATTTCAGAATATCAGGAAGGGGACTGGGATAGAGGATAGTTGACGTTTCCATGTTCCTCCAATTAAAATTGATTCAATCTAAATTGAAGTATATTTTCAGATCACAAGCTTGTCAATTCAATGACTGTAGGGGCGTACCCTTGTGGTCGCCCATTGGTGCGTGGGGGGCTTTGGGGCTTCCAAAGCAGGGGCGAGTGGATATACCACTCGCCCCTGCTTCATTACGATTCAACTGTGCCGGTCAACTTCATGTTGGGGTGAATCGTACAGTAGAACTCAAACGTTCCGGCTTCGCTGAAGGGTCCAATTGTGCCTTCACTGTTGCCCTGAATTTCAATGTTGTTCACTTCGGGTGCGCCGGGTTCGATTCCGGCAACGGGATGTCCGTTTTCCCAGGTGCCATTGGCGATAAAGTGCGGCACAAAACCATCGGCTTTTAAGGTAAGATGGGTATCCACCGGAATGGTGACGGAGGTTGGAATAAAATCGGTGGTGTTCATCAAAACCGTGTTCGGTTCTGCGGCGGCGGAGGCATTAGCGGTCCCTCCGGTCCCACTAGCGCCGCCACAGGCAACCAGTACTAATAACAGCACCATCAAGGTGATGGATTGTTTAATCATCGGGTATCTCCTTTGTAGGTAACTACTCCATCTCTCCAATAAGAAAGTAATGATGATAGGAGGGGAAACCGAGT
>CBKYSX010000749.1:0-2766 GCA_966690745.1 uncultured Ardenticatenales bacterium | reverse complement strand
CGATTTAACCTATCTCCGCGCACGATACTACAATCCCGATTTGGGCCGCTTCATCACCGCCGATTCCATCATCCCCGCCCCCACCAAGGGTCAAGCGTGGAATCGTTATGCTTATGTTTACAATGATGTCAAAGCACATCAGGAACAGGTACGATATCCTCAAGAAATCCTCGTTCTCACGGGAGTGACAACTCTATAACTCCCCATTATAATTCCCGCTATGAAAGATATTTTCCTCATCTGCGGCGATTGCCAAAACGAATTTATTTATACACGCGGGCAACAATGGCTGGCGCAACAGGCGGGCAATACCGATATGCCCACGCTCTGCCCCATGTGTACGCTCTATGCCCAGCGGCTACAGACCCCGGCAAAACCCGAACCCGTGCAAGGGGTGGTCAAATGGTACGACACCCGCAAAGGATACGGCTTTCTGGCGTTGGATGACGGGCGCGAGATTTTCCTCCATTCCAGTGGCATCGCTCAGGGCAAAGGGCGGGGGGTGCGGCGCGGCAAACGGGTACAGGCTATTTTAGAGCAGACCGAAAAGGGGTTGCAAGCCACCGAAGTTGCCGCCATTCGTTGAACCCGCCGTACATGAGGTGAAACCTCACGTCAATTCACGTCAACCAACCTCACATCTACGGAGGCGTATGGGCAACGCGGCAAAGGTCTATCGTTCCGAATTAAACCCCGTTTCTTTTTTGCGGCGCAACGCCGTGGTCTTTCCCGATACGGTGGCGATGGTGCATGGCAACCGCAGAACCACGTATCGCCACATGGAGGAACGCACCAACCGTTTTGCCTCCGCCCTCCGCCGCGCCGGATTGCAAAAAGGGGATCGCGTGGCGTTGCTTTGCCCCAACACACCCGCCATGCTGGAAGCCAACTTCGGCGTTCCCAAAGCGGGCGGGGTGATGGTTCCGATGAATACGCGCCTTACCGCCCATGAAATCGCCTACATTTTGCAGGATAGCGGGGCGCGATTCCTCCTCGTAGACCACGAACTTTACCCGCTGATTGCCAATTACGATGACCCGACCCTGACCCTTATTCGAAGTGACGATACAGGAACATCCGACGACCCCTATGAGATGTTTCTGACAACAGGCGACCCCGCCCCCGTGGAAGATTGGTTGACGGATGAAGAAGAAACCTTTGCCATCAATTACACCTCCGGCACAACAGGTAATTCCAAGGGGGTGATGTCCACCTATCGCGGCTCCTATCTGAACGCATTGGGAAATGTGATTGAATTGGGCTTACCCCTGCGGGGTTGTGTCTACTTATGGACCCTTCCCATGTTCCACTGTAGCGGCTGGTGTTTTCCGTGGGCGGTGACGGCGGTGGCAGGAACCCATATCTGTTTGCGAAAAGTAGACCCCGATTTGATATGGTCGCTGTTGGAAAGCGAAGGGGTAACGCATGGCTGTAGTGCGCCTACGGTACAAATTATGCTCGCCAATGCCGCCTCTGCCCGTCGCTTGCCTCATCCCGTGATTTTCGGCGTAGGCGGTGCGCCCCCCTCCCCGACCCTCATTGCCCAGTTGGATGCATTGAATATCCGCGTCTTTCACCTCTATGGGCTGACCGAGGTATACGGACCGAACACGATTTGCGAATGGCACACCGAATGGGATGCTTTATCTTTAGACGAACAGGCAATGTTACGGGCGCGGCAGGGGCAGGGCTACCTGACCGCCGAATTGGTGCGGGTGGTAGATGACGAAATGAATGATGTGCCGCCGGATGGGGAAACGCAGGGCGAGGTGGTAATGCGCGGTAATACGGTGATGAAAGGCTATTTTAATAAGCCCGAAGCCACCGACGGGGCGTTCCGGGGCGGCTGGTTCCATAGCGGCGACATTGCGGTATACCACCCGAACGGCTATATCGAACTCAAAGACCGTCAAAAAGACATCATTATTTCGGGCGGCGAGAATATTTCCACGATAGAAGTGGAGCAGGTAATTGTGCGCCACCCCGCCGTCCTGGAATGTGCGGTGGTGGCGATTCCCGATGATACATGGGGCGAACGCCCCAAAGCCTTTGTTACATTAAAAACGGGGGCATCCGCAACCGAAGCGGACATTATCGCCTTCTGCCGCGCCAATCTCGCCCATTTCAAATGTCCGGCGGTGGTTGAATTTACCGACCTGCCCAAAACTTCCACAGGTAAAGTGCAGAAATACCGTCTACGTGAACAGGAATGGGCGGGGCGGGAGAAGCGGATTAATTAAAAAGGGGCTTGCCGAATGGCAAGCCCCTTTTTTTAATCCATGTATTCCCATCCCTGATAGGTCTATGCGTACTATAAACAGGCAACAAAGGAAAGAGGGTTGTTTCCGGCGGAAACAGCCCTCCTTCCTTTCATTTTTCAGAAATACTCCTCATTAAAGCTATTTCTGAAGGATTCAATCACTATTAGCGGCGGCGTAGGGCAACCGCACCCATGATGACGATTCCGGCGGCAATCAGCCCCACAAGGACGGGAACAATCGGTGTAGCGGTCGAAGCCGTGCTGAGGTCGCTCAACGTGACGGCGGTGGGTGCGCCGGGGCGTTGTTGAAGTAGAATCACAGTCGGCGTTTGGTTTACCCCGTCCCCAATCGCAATCGCGGTATAGCTGTTGCCTTCAGCGAGCGGCAAGGGCGGAATTTCAATGATCGTCGTACTGCCATCCGGCGATGCAACCTTCAAGTCATAGACCCCGGCAGGCAATTCCAGATACGGGCTAACCCCTTTGTAGGGAACATTGGTCAACCC
>CBKYSX010000748.1:0-2776 GCA_966690745.1 uncultured Ardenticatenales bacterium | reverse complement strand
TTTATCATGGAGAGGGGGAATGATGTAAGCGTAGGGAATTGGGATAAAAGCAAAACAAGATCTGTCCTGGCAGAACGTGTTTATTAGCCCCGTCCCTTTAGGGCGGGGAAAACGCGGAAACGGCAAAAACGTAACCCGGAGGGATTATTTTTGATAGGGGCGAAGAACCCGTGATAACGGGTGGCAGGGTTGGTAGCCGTAGGTGCAGGCACGTCGTTTTGCCGGAACCTATGGCGGGGCAGAAACGACAACCCACCCCCTAGCCCCCTCCCAAGAAGGGGAACCCGTCATTTCCCGTTCGCTACTTCGATGAATATCATGCACCAGCATGAACACCAAAAACGAACTACTGACTTTTGTCCGCGCTGAATTTGCCCAATGGGAAGCCCTCTTAGGAACCCTGAGCGAAGAGCAGTTGACAACCCCCACCTTTCGCCCCGATTTTTCGATTAAAGACGAACTCGCGCATCTGAAAGTGTGGCAGGAAATTTCGATTGCACGTATTGAAGCGGGGCTCAATAACAAAATCCCCGACTATTCCATCGTTCCTGCCTTTACTCCTGAAGTAGATGAAACCCCTGATATTCTGAACCAATGGACGTATGAGCAGTATCATGAACAATCGTGGTACGACGTGTATACGGCATGGCGCGATGGGTTTTTTCGCTTTATTGTCTTAGCTGATGCCCTTCCCGAATCGGATTTGTTTGAAACGGGGAAATATACCTGGCTGGAAGGGTACAGGCTTGCCGATGTACTGATTGGCTCTTATGAACACCATCTGGAACATCGGGAATACGTCCAACAGTGGCTAGCGGCGCAACAGGCGTAACGGGAGGTTTGTCAATCCGCTTCACATCAGGAATAATGGAGCCACGTTGCCATAATGACAAGAACCACAATTAAACAGCCGCCTGTCCGGTTCCCCCTGAACCATTTGCCCGTATGTAGGATGGCAACGCTATTACTTCCTCGTGTCGTGCAACCATAAGGAGGACAGAACATGTTTCAAGGATTCCGTGACTTTCTAATCCGCGGTAATGCGATTGACCTGGCAGTCGGGGTGATTATCGGGGCGGCATTCTCAGCGGTGGTCACATCCCTCTCTGCCGATATTATTACCCCCCTGATTGGTCTCCTGTTTGGCAACCCCGATTTCTCTGCGATTGTCGCCGGTCCCTTTAACGTTGGCAACCTGATTAACGCGATTGTGCAGTTACTCATTACGGCATTCGTCCTGTACTTCTTTATTGTCGCGCCCATGAACCGCTTAAAGCCCCCCCCGCCTGCCGCCCCTGCCATGAAAAACTGCCCCGAATGTCTGACCAGTATTCCGGCGGCGGCAACCCGTTGCTCCGCCTGCACCGCCGTACAACCGTAACCCCTTTCACTGCATCAAAAAAGGCACGGAATGATCCGTGCCTTTTTAATAATACCGGGATGAGTACGTCCCAATTCTATCTATATCGTATCAACCATTCCCCTGTTTCGGTTGAGATTCATGGATAGCCATAGTATAAGCGCGTCATACGAGAACGGAACTCCATTTCTTTGCGTGGAAATAAGTCGCCATTCATCAAATTACGTACAAATGCCCGCACCATTTCCAGACTACACCCATATACAACCAAACGATATTTGTTAGGATTCGGGTGACCAAGCCACGCTTTGTGATACTCAATCCGGAGCGATTCATTCATCCACCACGAAATGTTATCGTCGGATGCCTCCTCTACCTGATTGAACGTAGGATCAATATTTTGGAGAATATGATTGAATTCTATAGGAGCAATCTCGCAGTAACCGAAAGATATCATTACCGGTTCATCCCAAAACTCATGTATCTCATCTAATAGAGCATCGCCCTCGATCAATTGAGTAAATGAGTGGGCATAGGGTTCCCAATAAAGGGGGTCCGTATGTTTACGGCGAGTTTCAATATAAATTCTTCCATTGATGTCAACCGCAAAACGCAGTTGGGCTGATTTACGATTAAGAGCCTCAATCAAATATCCATTACGTTCTTCATCGTCTACGAACCCAGCCTTTATATCAAAATCACAACCGATTCCCTTGTAATAGCGTGTGTGATAATCAAGCGAGCCGTAACATAATTGTAATTGGATGAGTGCTTCCGTAGGTTCGATTCCTACGGATTCCAACATTTCAATGACCGATTCATAGTCGTCAGGCTCTCTAAGCCATTTGGCAAACTCCAGCATACGTTGAGCGCGGGACGATAGGGTTGCCAGACAATCTGAACGGGTAGGCTGATTTCTAATGGTCTGCATCGTTTGTTTTTCCTGTTCCGTTACAACAGGCGCGACCTGGTATCCATCTAAGAGAGAAAATGTTTGAAATTCCCCTGTTTCTATCGGGATGGGGCGGGTCACAAGTTCCATTCCATACACCCCGTTAGGTGTGACCCGCCCCTACAAACATGCACCTATCGCCGGGTCTACAAAATACCGACCCTTTCCAACGGAAACTCCGTATTTCATTGCCCTGCCCTTCAGGGCGGGGTCAGGGTTCCGTCACCCTCATTACCCCTTATTGCATGTCATCCCAACGCTTCCAACGCTTTGCTCACGCTGTCCTGCGGGCTGACCTTCACCTGTGCATCAGCAATCTTGCCCGCTTCATCAATAACAAAGTGGCTCCGCACAATCCCCATGTACTTTTTGCCGTACATGGATTTTTCCTGCCATACCCCGTATGCCTCTGAAATCGCATGGTCTTCATCTACAAGCAGGGTGAAGGGCAGGTCATATTTACT
>CBKYSX010000747.1:0-2783 GCA_966690745.1 uncultured Ardenticatenales bacterium | reverse complement strand
ATGTTATACGGGATAAACGGCGGAAAGGTTGCAATTGGCTTAATGTCGCAGTGCATTCCGAATGGTTGCTACCGCCACCACGCCCATACTCCCTAAAAAGAGTAGATAGAGCCATAAACTTAGACCACTTCCCGCGACTTCGTTGGGGTAGCGGGAAAGGGCAAGAAGTTGAAGCACGACCAATAGAGCATAACTGAACAAGGCGGAACGGGTACGACGGTAATCATTCTCCCACGCTGTTTGTACCGCGGCAACCCCCAATGATGTTAGCCATGCACCGATGGCACGTCCTGTTAAAGGCGTAAGTTCCCAGGGCCAGTAAGGCGCAACCGATGTCGGAATCACCAGCAGAACAATACCCAGCACTACCATAATAAGCGCTTGCGCAATGAGTAATCCCCGAACCCAGGGCGCAAACGGTTCTGATCCCTCCCTATTATCTTCGCCGGGAGCACGTAATTGCATCACCAACAAAATCGTCATCATGATCGGAACCGAAATATAAATGACCATCCAGACCCACGCGATAAAACGGGTGATGAGTTCAGGAACGTAGAGGTGGAAGCGATCAAGGTGAAGCAGGGTAACAATAAGCGTTAGAACTGTAAAAATTAATACTGCCGGAACCGCAATACGGGCATGGCTCCATCGTTTTTCGCGGCTTGCCAGCCATTCCAGCAAACAGCTGGACCAATATGCCGCTCCCAAAAAGGTGGCGGTGAGCGGCGAGGCAATCGTCCAGGCGAAATATTGTTCGGTCTGCTCCGGAAGCAAAAACAACGGAATCCCGATGATAAAAACTAAAATCGCGGCAACCACCAACAAATCGGACATATAGCGGGACATCATGCGAGGGCTGGAGCTGGCTTTGGGCATGGTTCTCCTTTTTAAGGCTGAATAACACTCCATATACCCGCCCATTATAAAGTTGGTGACAGAAAAGCGTCAACGCACGAAAGTTAGGAGTTACGCTTTTGGGCGCGGCGTTCGGCTTCCTGTTGCCCGGTGGCAACATCCCAGCGTGCTTCGGCTTTCGCCATGCCTTGTTGCATGGTGGTATCCCATTCGATGCCGTAGGAATTGGCGAGTTTGGTTAGAAAAACAAACGCATCACTCAATTCAAGGGCAAGGGCGGCGATTTCCGCGTCGCGGGCGGCATCATCCATTGCCTTCACCCCTTCCAAGCGCAGAATGTGGCGGGCGATTTCACCCAGCTCTTCGCTTAAGTGGGCAAGGGATTCAAGCGGTTGGTCTTCGTTTAAGCCTCGCAGACGATCATAGTCACGGAACCATTGTTGATAGGCGGCAAAAGTGAGGGGGGTGATCATGGGATTTCGGTAGGATTGGAGGGTGGATGTAATCGGAATCCGATTTTCTCGGCAATTTCGGCGGGGCTATAAGAAGTTTCTATAGTAAAACGTAACAAGGGTAATTTAATGCCCTCAAAAAGCGAAGACTTAAATTCATCGCTTAATCGTCGCTCAAGGCGATTATGACTACTATCGTCAAGTTCTATCACCAATACAGGTTTAAAATCAAACTTTTCACAGAGCAAATAATCTATATGTTTACATTGAATTTGATTATTGTGGTATTTGCGATCTTCGGGTTCATTTGCCAAAAATACAAAATCCCCAAGTCGAACTTTTGGAAAAATTTCATACTTTTTATTAACGGCAGAACGTAACGCTCGAAAAAATTTCTTTTCTTGGTAGGTGAATAGGCTCACCCTTGTTTGATATTGAGGTGCTTCTTTAGTTGTTAAATCGAATTGTGGTTCAGCAGGAGCGATACGTGAAATGGTTGTGTTTGGTTGTGAAAAAGATTCATCCGACCCGAAGCCAAACCAACGTTTGAGAGCATTCCATAAACGAATAATCCAATTCATTTGATACTCCGTTTGCTTTCTTACTGACGTTTCTCACGGTTACGAAAATTCAACCCGGCGATAAATCGCGGCAAGAGAAATATCGCACGGCACTGAGGCAAGGGTCAGAGTGGCATCCAAACCACTATATACCGTCCGAAGCCAACGATTGTCTGCCTGACAGGTAAATTGTTGAATGTAAGGACGTTCTTGCGATACCAATATATATTCCTGAAAGGAGGATAGTGCGGCATAGAAATCAAATTTTTCGTTTTGGTCAAAGGCTTCGGTAGATTTGGAAAGCACTTCAATGATAACCGTCGGGTTAAGCAAGTTGGCAATCCCTCCATCAAAGGCGAGTTCAGGCTTGCCTACTACGATAGACCCATCGGCGTAAGCATATTCCCGTCCGCCAACTTTAATACGCATCCCCTCACCGAAAAGCTCATGCCCTAATGGAGCAAGATGGAGGTTTAGAAATGAGTTGAAATCCACAATGATTTGGCTGTGAGCAAGTGAACCTCCGGGCATAGGGATAACGATACCTTTCCAATATTCGCTCCGCATTTCGGCATCTTGTTCGCGGACAAGGTATTCTTCAACGGAAAGGGTTAGCTCTTGGACAACAGTCATGGCGTTTATTCCTACGGGTTCTATTCGTGGTTCAAGGGCAATTGTAGCATAAGGGTTTGTACGAAAAATGAATATTCATAGTGCGGGGTGTGATTAGCGTTGGAGCTCATCCATAAATCTAATCGCATTGACATCCCGCTCCAGAATCGCGGAGATGGTACGATGCGTAACACGTTCTAATTCACGTTCCAATGCAGGAGATAGGGCAAGCCGTTGTACTTTATCCCACGGATTTATCTGGAGGAAGCGTAATACCTTTAAGGCATCTACACTCAAAGACAAA
>CBKYSX010000746.1:0-2793 GCA_966690745.1 uncultured Ardenticatenales bacterium | reverse complement strand
ACGGGTCAATCCCATATCCCCCGCCAAATCTTCCGCGCCGAATTGCAACGCCGTCAGGCGCGGCGACGCATGAACAATCTCGCGGGCGTTCCACAACCCTGTTGCCGTTTCGATAATCGCATGGAGCGAAAACGTTCCGAGGGGAATTCCGTGCGCCGCTTCCAAATCGTTCAACAGATGGTGAACATATTTCACATGGTCCGCGTTTTCCACTTTGGGAATCACAAAGCCATCAGGCATACCGGGAACGGTTATGATCAGGTCGCTGGCGGTTAAACCGCTTCCTACCCGATTGACCCGCACCAATTTCTCATTTGTGCCAAAATCCACGGTCTTTAGGGCTTCAAGAATGGTGGTTCGTGCCGCCTCTTTCTGATTGTAGGCGACTCCATCCTCAATATCCATAATAATACAATCAACCTTCAGCCCCGCCGCCTTCTGAATTTTTTTCATGCTATCGCCGGGCATATAAAGACAGGCTCGTCGTACTCGCATCGTGTTCACTTTTCGCTCTTATTTCTTCACTCATTTGGTCTTTTTAAGAACATCACATTCCGCACAATCTCAACTACGACAGTTCCATCCTGTTTGCGCCCATAATGGTGCAATTTAATCAGTCCGGTGGTGGGGCGGGATTTGCTTTCCCGTTTGGCAAGCACTTCCGTTTCCACATACAACGTATCCCCATGAAACATGGGATTGGGATGGTTCACGCGCTCATAGTCGAGATTGGCAATAATCGTTCCCTCGGTTAATTCATGCACCGTAATCCCTACACATAATGCCATCGTCAACATCCCGTTCACCAAAGGTCGCCCGAATTCGGTGCGGCTGGCAAAATCGCGGTTCATATGCAGGGGCTGTGTGTTCATCGTCATCGCACAAAAAAGGATGTTGTCATATTCCGTTATTGTGCGTCCCAGGGTGTGCTTAATCGTGTCACCCACGTTTAATTCTTCAAAATACTTACCCGCCATGGTGCTCCTATCGCCATTGTTAGGAAAGAAAGATCCCAATACGGGTAAACCACGCATTGGATAGTCGCATTGTAACATAGGTACGCGAAAAGTGATTGTTCGGTGGGAACTCCGTAGCGGTTATACCGCTCTCATACTCATAAAAGTTACCCTCGTTTCGTGCTGGAAGGGCGTCACGTCTCATTCAATAAAAAAAAGAGATTGATTAACCGGATGGGTTTGATTATGCTTAAGCCAGTGCCTGATGGATTATCCCGGCGATTAAAGATGAGTACATTGGGCATTGGCAGGGGTTCAAACAATCGTTGCACCGGCGAAAACAAGCGTATTTGAACCTGTTTCCTTAAAACGGGGCTTTCGGGGTATAATCGCCGCCTTATAAGAGCAAGTAATAGTTTTCGGAGTGGTTGCAATGCCGTATCGCGCAACCAACAATCTACATGAACCTTTTAGCACGTTTAAGCGGACCCGTGCGGGTCGGCTTGATTTTTAGCACGGTTGCCATTGTCCTTTCTATCATTGGTGCGTTCCGCAGTACCGAACCCACCGCAGGCATTGGTAGTATTTTCATCGCTACCGTGATTAGCGGCATTGTCTGGGGTGTGATTGCATGGGCAGTTGCCACCGCCGTGATGGATGTTGAAGAAGAAATCGAAGAACGGGATGGAGCGACCCTTGAATAGTACGGTGCCGTCACGCCGCGATTATGTTTTGGTAGGCATTTTGGGGCTGGTGCTGGGTTTAATGGTAGTGGCAACATTGTATGTTGTGGCTCCGATGTTGGCTCCGCTTGCCTTTCTATCCAGTGAATTTCTCGGAACCTCTACTTTCGCCATCGTCTTCCTGCTGGTGTTGGGCTTAATTGCGCTGGGCGAATTTCCCCTGATGTTCTACACCTTAATTCGCCTTGCCCGCCAACCCGCCCCGGCGTGGTTGCAATTAAGTATGCACGGTGCATATACCTTCTTTCCCGCCGTCTACGGGGCACTGGGTACCGTTCTGACCGGGGAATCCTGGTGGTTGGGGGTCATGGTCTTACTAGGCGTGGTACGCCTCTTTAGCAGTGCCGTAGGGATTAACCCCCGCTTGCTTGCGAATCTTGAGATGAAGAAGCGGGAAAAGACGTTAGAAGCCCAAACCGGTACACCCCCTGCCCCCAAACCCCTGCCCACGATTGCGCCTGATGCGCTTGCCCCCGCCGATTACGCCCCCTTCCAACGCCCCGCCCAGCCTACCATTCGTCCGCTGAACGAAATCAAGGGTTTTGTGCTGGATATGGATGGGGTGCTGTATCATGGCGAACGGGTACGTGCCGGAGCAATTGCATTTGCAGAGTACCTGAATCGCCACCATATCCCCTATGTCTGTTTAAGCAACAATGCCAGCAAAACCCGCGCCGATTTCGGCGCGAAACTGGAACATTTGGGAATACCTCTGGCGGCAAGTCAGGTGTTGGGGGTTGCCCGCGCCACTGCCGAATGGTTGGCGGAACGTGCCCCTGTCGGAGCCAGAATGTTGGTGGTCGGGGAGCCGGGGTTGGTGGAAGAGTTAAGGCGCGAAGGCTTTACGATTGTTGAAAAAGCACCCGCCGATTATGTGGTGGTGGGGGTAGATTTCCATCTGACCTATGAAAAATTGAAGGAAGCAACCCTCGCCATCCGCCAACGGGCGGTCTTTATCGGCACGAACCCTGATGTGACCTATCCCAGCGAAGAAGGGATTGTGCCGGGGAACGGCGCACAACTTGCCTATTTGCAAGCGGCAACGGGCAAAACCCCGAGCCTGATTGGTAAGCCCGAAGCCGCCATGATGGAAG
>CBKYSX010000745.1:0-2795 GCA_966690745.1 uncultured Ardenticatenales bacterium | reverse complement strand
GAACTCTACCATCGCCAACCTGCCCCATCATCATATCTTACAGGCGTGGGAATGGGGGGATTTCAAATCGCGGTGGGGGTGGAGTCCATCCCGATTTTTATGGCACTCTGCGACGGGGGATACCGTTGCCGCGATGCAATTCTTGCGGCGGGCAATTCCCCGTACTCCTTTTGGTATCGGGTATATTCCAAAAGGACCCTTGTTCGATGATAACGACTCTACCCTTGCCGAAACCGTATTGCGCGATATAGAAGCCGAGGCGCGGCGGCAACGGTCTCTGTTTGTAAAAATTGACCCTGACATTCTTGCCGCCAATAGTGCTTTTGTAGCGTTACTGCAAAAGCGTGGGTGGGTACGGGGGGAGCCAATTCAGTTTCCGAATACAGGGGTCGTAGACGTGACCCCTAATGAAGAAACGTTATTGGCGAACATGAAACAGAAATGGCGATATAACATCCGCCTTGCCGAACGGCGCGGCGTGGTGATTCAACACGGAACCCCTGCCGATTTCCCGACTTTTTATCGTCTTTATGCTGAAACTGCCGCTCGTGATGGCTTTTTGATTCGTCCCGAAGCCTATTATTTGGACGTGTGGAATGATTTTCACGCAAAAGGGTTGGCACATGTACTGTTGGCTACCGTAGAAAATGACCCGGTTGCCGGAATGGTGCTATTCCGCTTTGGCAATCGGGTCTGGTATTTTTACGGGGCAAGCAGTGACCGCCATCGGGACGCGATGCCCAACCACGCTTTGCAATGGGCGGCAATCCGATGGGCGAAATCGGTGGGGGCGACGGAATACGATTTATGGGGTGCGCCCACTGACCTGAATGACCCCAACGATGGCATGGCGGGGGTATGGCGATTCAAAGTTGGCTTTAATCCTGAATTTCGGGACCAAATTGGCGCGTGGGATTTCCCGGTGAATCGGTGGGCGTATCGGTTGTATATAGAAGGGTTGCCGCGTCTGCTTGGGTTATTGCGGCGAGGCGGTGGCGGTTCAACCCCAATCGCAGGGGGCTAAATGCTACATGGGGGAGCCGGGAGTCAAGGGCGGGCTGGGAGTCCACAGCGTCCTCGCTGTGGATACTATCTGTGGGTTGTCCTATTCATCATTATTGCACTTCCCTTCGTTGCTGAACCCTTGATTGCCCGAGACCCCTTAGCCCCTGCCGATGCAATTGTGGTTATCGGCGGCGACCATAAACCGGACCGCATTGCCCACGCTGTTTATCTGTATGAACAAGGGTATGCGCCGATTGTCATTTTAAGTGCGGGAACATTCGTATGGGAAGGAGATGAACAGATTGCCGAGGCGGAGGTTATGCGTCGTCAGGCAGTGGCGTTAGGTTTGCCGCCGGAGGCGATTCTGCTAGAAACAGAATCCCAAACCACCCGCGAAAATGCCACTTATATGCGAATCATCAGTGAAGCCAACGGATTTGACTCCCTTCTGCTTGTCACCTCTACCTACCATAGTCGCCGCGCTCGCCATTTCTTCTTGGAGGCTTTTCCATCCGATTCCTCTATCACCTTTAGTGCCCAGCCAGCCCCACGCCCGTTTTGTTCCCTCTGTTGGTTTTTACACCCTGACTATGCTCATACCGTCTGGTACGAGTATTACAATTGGCTGTTGTTGGAAATCGGATTGTATCCTTAACCACAATCAAAAAAAGCCTCCCGTTAGCAACGGGAGGCTTTTTGACATTTCACCCCATAGGAAAGATTACAACTCTACCTGTGTTCCCATTTCAATTACCCGTGTCGGAGGTAAGCGGAAGAAATCGGTGGCATTACGGGAGTTTTGGGTCATCAACGCAAACAGTTTTTCGCGCCAAATTGCCATACCCGGTGTAGCCGTTGCCAGTAACCATTCCCGTCCGAGGAAGAAACTTACCTTATCAGGGTCAAGGTCTAATCCTTCGTGTTGGATTAGGGCAAGGTCGCGGGGAATGTTGGGGCTTTCCATAAAGCCGTAACAGACCCGGATACGGTGGAAATCATGCTCAATGGATTGAATCTGTACCCGTCTTTCCATAGGAACCCGGGGGTCTTCATCCCACACCACCGATAATAAGACCACATTTTCATGAAGAATCTTGTTATGTTTTAAGTTATGCAACAAAGCAGGCGGGGTTCCGTTGGGATCGCTATATAAGAATATTGCTGTTCCGGGGACCCGTTGAATAGGTTGGTGGCTCAACCGTTCGGCAAATTCCGCAAACGGCATCGTTTGTGCCTGCAACCGTTCCGCCAACAACCGCCGCCCCCGTTTCCATGTGGTCATCAAGGTAAATACCACTACCCCCAGCACCAATGGAACCCAACCACCTGCCGGGATTTTAACGATATTAGCACCCAGAAAGGCAAAATCTATGGCAAGGAAGAAGATTGCAAAGAGTGCAACCACCGGCGTAGACCATTTCCACCGTTCTTTTGCCACGACCACCAACAAGATAGTGGTAATTGCCATTGTTGCTGTCACAGCAACCCCGTAGGCGGCGGCAAGGTTCGAGGACGATTGAAACGTAACCACCAACGCGATACAGGCAACCATCAATGCCCAGTTTATCGCGGGAATATAAATCTGCCCGATTTCATCCGGGGAGGTGTGATTGATTTCAAAGCGGGGCAGATACCCCAATTGCACTGCCTGACGGGTTAACGAAAATGCCCCCGTAATCAAGGCTTGCGATGCAATCACGGTTGCGAGAGTGGCGATGACCACCACCGGATACAATGCCCAGTCGGGAGCCATATTGTAGAAGGGGTTTTCCGCCGCTTCCGGTTCCATT
>CBKYSX010000744.1:0-2797 GCA_966690745.1 uncultured Ardenticatenales bacterium | reverse complement strand
CGTCCCTGATAGGCGATGAACAATGCCCCCGGCACGACTTTGCGGCCATCTGTCACAATCGCTGTGGTTTCAATATTGGAGTTGAGAGCACCCTCGATTTCCTATTTGGGGAGCGCGTTGAGTAATTTGCTAAGGTTCACCATGCTGACATTATAAAGGGCGTGCCGGAATCGCACACCCTTTAATTTATTTCTCCACCTGTGAATAGATGCTAAACCATCAATGCCTTCAGCCCACCCCGCCCTAAAGGGACGGGGCTAAAAAACAGGGGCGGGCGTTTGCTTATTAGCCCCGCCTCTTTAGAGCGGGAAACCGATTTCGCCCCCGCGCGAAACGCCTTTATTGCGAGGGTCAGGCATTTGGGCGGTGTGCCTCAAAGAGTTCAACCGGATTCCCGGCAGGGTCTTCAATCAGAACCTGCTTGCCCCCATTCCCTATGACGATTTCATTACGGAAGGTTGCGCCTTCTTCTTTAAGGTGGTCTACCATGGCACTCAAATCTTCTACCTCAATTTGAATGCGATTCCAACCCCCCGATGCCGGGCTTTGCCCATCCGCCATTGCCTGACCCGCACCGCCTGCACCGGGTTTATTCAGCAGTAGTTGAAGGTTGCCGCGTGAAATCGCCGCGAAGCCCGGTGCCGGGTGCATATCCACAGTAAACCCTAAATGGGTGCTGTAAAATGCGATGGCTTTGTCTACATCATCTACGATATACCGTACTCGTACCCTGTTCATGGCGAGTCCTCCTTTTTGAGTGACGAGTTTGATAACGTAAATAGTAGGTCAAGGCAAGTACAAATTCCTAATCCTACTACGTCACTTTACCCGATCTTATTGCTCGTCGTCGGGATAGGGAATCTCCAAAATGCGTTGTTCCGCCTCTTGCATCAATTGGGCAATCAGGGTTTGTACTTCCGTAAGTACCCCATCGGCGGGCATGATGGTTGCTTCGCTCCGGTCGCGCCGTTTCAATTCAAAGCCCCCCTCTTTCAGGGAACGCTTGCTGACGGTAACGCGAATGGGAATCCCCAATAAATCACTGTCAGCGAATTTTACGCCGGGGCTGGCATCTCGATCATCATACAGAACTTCAACCCCCGCTTTCTTCAAGTCGCTATAAAGCGCATTGGCTTTTTCGTTGATGTCGCTGTCATTCTGCCCCAATTGCACCAAGGATACCTGATACGGGGCAATGGTGATGGGTAGAGTCAATCCTTTATCGTCATGGTGTGCCTCCGCCATACAAGCCAACAACCGCCCTACGCCAATGCCGTAAGACCCCATGACCACCGGCTTGGCTTGCCCTTCGGCATCCAGATAGGTTGCGCCTAATGCCTCGGTGTAGCGGGTTCCCAATTGGAAGATGTTGCCGATTTCCACGCCACGCACCAATCGCAATGGCGAACCGCACCGCACACAGGGGGACCCTTCCGCTACCGCCGCAATGTCCGTCACGATGGCGTTGGCAAAATCCCGTTTCGGATTGACATTCACGTAATGGTAGCCCGCTTCGTTTGCACCGGATACCAGATTATTAGATTCATAGACCAATTCATCTACTACGATGAGGGCATGGGTAGCAGTGATATTGACGGGCGAGGCATAGCCCGGTTCCGCGCCGATGCCCCGAATCATTTCCGACGGGGCGGGCTGGAGCCACCGTGCTTTGATCGCATTACTCAATTTGGTTTCGTTCACGTCCATATCCCCGCGCACCATACTGAGCACCACCACTTCACGTGTCTGGTTTTCGTTGTCGGGGTCGGGTACACCCGCCGCAAAAAAGACGGCTTTGGCAGTTTTGGCAGGGGGTTCGCCCAGAAAGTCGCAAAGCTCTTTAATAGTGGAAGCGTTGGGCGTAGCAACCTTTTCAAGCGGTTTAGACTCTTCAGTGGTCGGGGCGGGTTTTTGGAACCGTGCCACTTGCTGATTGGCGGAATAGTGACATTGATCGCACAGGACTAGCGTATCTTCGCCGATAGGGGCGAGGAACATAAATTCGTGCGCCAGTTTCCCGCCCATCATGCCCGTGTCCGATTTTACCGCAATCACATCAGGTAGACCCGCCCGGCTAAAAATGCGGAAATAGGCGCGGTAGTGGTTGCGGTATTGCTGTTCCAGCCCCGCCGAATCGGCATCGAGACTGTAAGAGTCCTTCATCGTAAACTCGCGCACCCGAATTAACCCGGCGCGGGGTCGCGGCTCATCGCGGAATTTGGTCTGAATTTGATAAATAAGAGCGGGCAATTGGCGGTAAGACTTAATCTCGCGGCGGGCTAAATCGGTGACAATTTCTTCATGGGTCATGCCTAATACCATATCCCGTCCGCCCCGGTCCTTGAACCGTCCCATTTCATCGCCGATTTGATACCACCGCCCGGTTTCCTGCCAGATTTCGGCGGGGTGGACGACGGGCATGGTAATTTCCTGTCCGCCAATCGCATTGATTTCTTCGCGGATAATTTCTTCAATTTTCCGCATTGCCCGTAAGCCTAAGGGCAAATAGGAGAAGATGCCGGAGGCGAGCTGGCGGATATATCCGGCGCGGAGTAATAATTGGTGGCTAATAACCTCAACTTCCGCGCCGGTATTGCGTAAGGTTTCGCCGAAATGGGTAGATAATCGCATGGATGGTGTATATCTGTTCGTGGGGTGGTTATAGGGGTTCTGTTTCCCCGCCCTAAAGAGACGGGGCTAATAGCCATAAAGCGTTTAAGAAATGAGAAACGAGAAGGGTTGCTATGCAAGATTTCTCATTTCTCATTTCTCATTTCTCGTTGCCCGTCGGCAGGGG
>CBKYSX010000743.1:0-2801 GCA_966690745.1 uncultured Ardenticatenales bacterium | reverse complement strand
ACGCGGCGTGAAGGAAAGGGTGACAAGATAGGTACACGCGCTCAGGGCAGTGGCGGGCGGGGTCGGTGGCACCAGCGAAGCCGGATTGTTGCGATGATTTACCGCCGGGTTCGTATTTCCACTGACGGGGATGATACCGTCATTCAGATTGACATTATATCCCCCGCTATTGCTGGCAACATTACAAGACATTGACCCCAGATGCGGATGGTAGCCTGTATAAGCAACATGTACCGGACCATGCAAAACGCCACAGAAATCGGCATCATCGAGATGTTCTTTCATGGCGACCCGCAAATAGGGGCTGTTATTGTTGATAATCAGCGCGTTCAGGGTGGTTTCCGAAAGCGTGATAAAGGTGCTGGTGGTGCGGTCTACGACTTCCCGCGCCTCAAAACGCAGTGCCACTGATTCAATCGGAATTCGATTGGCAACGGGAACGGGCTGACCGGGCGCGGCAATCGTGGCGGGGACATCAGGCGCGGTGGTTAATGCCGCCGTGTTCAATTGCATGAGCGTGTCCACATCATTCCAGAGGAAGGCGGCTTGGTCGGCGGGGGCAATTGCCTGTTCGATAAAGGTGCGCTCAATGGCACGATTAACATCAAACCACCCCTGCGCGTCCAAATCTACCAACCGTGCCACCACCGGAATGATGCGGAAGGGGCTAAGGCGCACCAATTCACCCACTACTGTCGGCACAAACAGGTTCTCGTTCGGGGCAACCCCTACGATGCGAGTAAAGTTGGCGATGGGAACCGGAGCCGTGCCATTGGGCGCAGTGGTCATGCTAACCAGAAAGCGATATTCCACCGGATTGCCATTGCGGAAGCGGGGCGCACTCCCTTTGAGCAAGGGGCTACCGTAGATGGCGTATTTGCCGGTCCCGGCGTACCCGTCGGCATCAATATCGTTCAGCCCACTGCTATCGGGAATAATGAACGCACTGCCGACCCGCGTCCAGACAGTCGGCATAGGGTCATCGGGGTCATCTACTTCAATTTCAACACAGAGGTCTACGCAGACACAGGGACCTACATCATCCCGCGCATCGCCGCGCCCTTCCGCCAACAGCACCGTTCCATCCATCGCTTCGATCCGAAAATAGAGGTCGGGTCCGCTATTAAAGGGCGGGAACGGTGTTTCGACGTTGATCCAGGGCGAGAGAAACGTTTGCTTGAAAGCATCGCTGGAATAATCAATGCGGAAATGTCCGGTGCTGTCCGTAATGGCATAGCCCAGCTCATCATCGGTAATCCAGTCGGCATCCAGCGCAAAGACTTTGACATTCCCCACCGGTTGGTTCGGGGCGGAGCAGGTGGTGACATGCCCGCAGATCACCCACGCATCAAACAATTCGCGGAACAGACACCAGAACCGATGGGGCAGGGTGTATTCCCACGCCGCATAGTAGCCATTTTCGGTTTGCCGCCATTGGGGTTGTAGGGTGGTAATGGTGAATTGGCGCGGTTCGCCTTTGCGGCGGGGTTGGTGCGGCACGGATTCACAATAAACATCAATTTCAAACGCTTCCCCCTCATACCGTTCATCATCGCCAAGGGTAACGGTAAATTTCCCGTTGGCATCAGCGGCGATTTCCGCCAAGAGACGCTCCTCTTTTGTCTTTACCTGCTCATCCGTCAGAATCGCAAGCGTGTCGGTGGCTTTGGCAAGTGCCTGCTCTGCTATCCGTTTATCGGTTAGGGTGCGATAGAGGCGTACTCTTGCCCCTTCCAAAGCTTCAATGCAATCCCCGCACAACATTCCTGTGAGAACACCAGTAAACCGGAACATAGGGTTTGGCTCCTTTGAGCAATGTGGGGCAAATGAACAACGCCAACGTCCCCCACAAACGAAGGCATATCGGGTGGACAAGAGAATAAACGACTACGCTATTGGAATTGGAAAGATAGGCGTAAACGCACGAAGACAACGTTTATAGGGGTAGACACTATTCGTCGTTTAATGCCCGCCCCGCCCCTGCGCCGGGCTTTGAGCGGTCTACCGCAGGAGTTTCCCCATGTCTGAAACAAGCCCTCGCCCCGATCATTTTATCGTTCTGGTTCCCGGTTTTATGGGAAGCACATTGCGAAGCAAACGCACCGGACGGATGGTGTGGGGTAATTTTGACCAGAGTTTGAAAGAAGCGACACGCGGCAATCCCTTTGGTTGGATTGGCTGGATACGGGATTTTCTGAACGGAATGCGTTACCCCAACCCCGATTTGGAAGCGGTGGATTTGATGGAGGAAGTCGCCTTCTTCCCGCCGTTATACAAACAGGAACATTACCAACGCCTCTCTGCTTTTCTGAAAACATTGGGTTATAAGGTGGGGGATAACGTGCCGGAGAGCCAACGCAACGTTTACGAATTTCCGTATGATTGGCGGCAGGACAATCGCACATCGGGGCGACAGTTAAAGGCAAAAATTAAGCAGTGGCGGGCGCACCATCCCAACGCGGAGGTCTGGATTATCGCACATAGCAACGGCGGCTTGGTGGCGCGGTGGTATATCGAAAAAGAGGCAGGCAAAAAAATTGTCACAAAATTATTTTTAATGGGGTCGCCGTGGGATGGTACAGCGGTGGGCTTTAAGTCGTTAAGCGAAGGGGTGGAAATGTTCCTGCGCGGTAGTTTTACACAGAAAACGATCCAGAATATGACGCGGGATATTATTCAGACCTTCCCCTCCGCCTATCAATTATTGCCGCATGAGTGGAAAGCATTACGCTTTTCCGCCAATGAATCGGACATTATTTTTAATCATCCGAATTGGTTAGGCTCGGATGCAACGCGCAATT
>CBKYSX010000742.1:0-2803 GCA_966690745.1 uncultured Ardenticatenales bacterium | reverse complement strand
CGGTATCAACACGGGGCGGGTGATGATGGGGGAAATGGGAGGCTCGGGGCGCACCATCTATACCGCCGTTGGCGATACCGTCAATCTCGCCAATCGGCTAGAATCTGCCGCCCAACCGGGAACGATTCTGGTCAGCGATGCCGCATGGAAATATCTGGCACATCGCTTTGAAGCGGAACCGTTGGGGACGATTTCGGTGAAAGGAATGAAAAAACCGGTAGCGGTCTTTCGTATCCTTACTCCCCGGTACGCCCCCACCTCCGGGCGAGGACTGGCAAGCGAAGGCATGGTTGCCCCGCTCATCGGGCGCGAGCACGAAACCACCACTCTGCGCCACCAAATCAACGACCTGACATTGCCCCAACCGCAGGGGGGCATCACCTTTGTGCTGGGCGAGGCGGGGATCGGCAAAAGCCGCCTTGTCACTGAAAGTTCCCGTCTGGCGGAACAACAAGAACTCCTCTGGTTGGAAGGACGTTCGCTCTCCTACACCGCCGGGCAACCCTATACCCCGTGGGCAAATCTGCTTCGCAAATGGTTGAACCAAGAAGGCGAAAGCGAGGATACCCTGCGCTTTATCCGCCTGCGGGAAATGATTTTCCAGACGATGGGCGAAGAGGGAGCAACCCATTTGCCTTTCCTTGCCTCATTACTCTCG
This sequence comes from uncultured Ardenticatenales bacterium, assembly GCA_966690745.1. Lineage (GTDB taxonomy): Bacteria > Chloroflexota > Anaerolineae > Ardenticatenales > Ardenticatenaceae > CBKYSX01. The sequence goes on along the minus strand of CBKYSX010000742.1, from coordinate 2,145 downwards.
CTACGCCGTTCGGATACTGCACAACTCTCCCCGATGGAGCCGGAAGCCCGCCATGTGCGGGTACGCCTTGCCGTGCTACGGTGGCTGACTATTCTCGCCGCCCGCCACCCGTTGGTGCTGGTCTTTGAAGATACGCACTGGGCAGACCCCTCCTCGCTGGCACTCCTGGAACAAGCCTTCGACCTTGCCAGCTCGCTCCCGATTCGTTTTGTTGTCGTGTCACGCATGGATGATGCCGAAGCGATGATGGAGCTGTACAAGCGTACCACCGTACGGCTCACCACCCATTGCACTGTGCTGTCGTTGGTTCCGTTGGATACCATCGAGAGCAAAAGTCTGATTACTTCTCTCCTCCACTGGCGCAAGCCGCCCGATGAGTTGTTAGAAAAAATCCGCACCCACGCCGATGGCAATCCCTTCTTTATGGAGGAAATTATCCGCACGTTGGTGGCGGACAAGGTACTGGAACCGGATGGCGATTCATGGAAACTCACTCGTCCGCTTGAAACGATTACCTTGCCTCCGACGATTGAAGGAATCCTATCGGCGCGGATTGACCGTCTCGCCCCTGATGAGAAAGAACTTCTGCAACGGGTAGCCGTCATCGGGCGTGTGTTCTGGCGTAAAGTGGTGGCGGAAATGCCCAACACGTCGCCTGCCTTTAGCGAAAGCCTGTACCAGTTGAGCCGCCACGATTTCATCCGTCCACGCGGTTGGCGCGAATTGTGGGAAACCGAGTACATGTTCCGCCACGTTCTGACACAGGAAGCCGCCTATCGTTCGATTCCCCACGCCCGCCGCCGTAGTTATCATCGGGAGGCGGCGCAGGCAATGGAAAAATTACTACGTGACGAAACGCAGGAGTTTGATGGTGTATTGGCGCAACATTGGGAAGCGGCGGGCGATGCCGATACCGCTCTGCGCTATTTTGAACGCGCCGCCCGCCTTGCCGCCGAACGCTTTGCCAACGCTGAAGCCGCTTCCTATTATGACCGTGCCTTAGCTCTGCTTGCCCCCGGCGACAATCAGCACCGCTTCATCTTATTGGAACAGCAACAGATGGTTCTGGAAAGATTGGGGCAGAGCGACAAACGGCAAGCGATTCTGGAGGAGTTGTTACAATTGGCGGAAGGGTGGCGGGATGGCGCAAAGGTGGCGCGGGTACAAACCTATCGCTATCTTTTTGATGTTTATCGCGGCGAAGGACCCACCCTGCCCGATGGTTTGGACGAAAATCTGATTGAGCAATTGCAACAGGCAGGGGAACGGGAAATGTTATTGGACTTATTGGAATTGCTGGCACTCCGCTACTGGTGGGGCTATTCCTTCCCCTTTGACCGCGCCAAAGGGTTGGCGCGGCAACAGCAGGCACTGGCGACTGCCGAACACCTGCGGGATGAATACCGCACCTTTATTAATCGCGCCCTGCTCGCCGATATGCGCGGACAGATTGCCGAAGCCGAAGTTGCCTTACACCGCGCCCTACAATTTGCCAACCAACAGGGCGACCTTCGCAAACAGTGGACGGTCTATCACCGTTTGGGGCGTTTGCTGGCGGATAGTGCGCCCCCACGCGCCCTTGAACAACATCAACGCGCCATGACCATCGGGCGGCAAATGGCGGACACGCGTTTGGAATTGATTAGTGCCGACAATCTGGGCTTAATCGCCTCTAAAATCGGGGCGTACGAGCAGGCGTATCAGACATGGCAACGCGCCTACGAATTACAGGGTATCCGGGGGCAAACCGTCAGCGAACAGGTGTACGGGCTGAATAAATTGGTCTTTGCCCTGCTCCGTAGCGGACGCGCCGCCGAAGCGCAGACGCTTGCCGCTCAATCGTTGGCAATGGTCAGTCGGGAGGAAGATGAGATGGTGCATTTACAGGCGTACTTCTTCCTTGGCGAAGCCGCCCTGCTCCAAAACGACCTTGCCACCGCCGAAAGTCTGTACTCGGCTCTTAGGGATATTGAAAATCCGACAGACACGACCCTTCCCGATGGCTTTACTGCCTATTTTGTCGGGGATGTCGGACAGTACCATACACTACGCGGTAATCTCAACAAAGCGGTAGCATTTCTGTCAATCGCGGCAGACCAGTTCGCCACCCTTGCCCCCCACCCCATGCGCGACGATGATGAAATC
>CBKYSX010000741.1:0-2803 GCA_966690745.1 uncultured Ardenticatenales bacterium | reverse complement strand
GGGTTGTTGTCCGGTTGTGATACATGGCTATCTATCATCAACAGCGAAACGGGTTGCCCCATCGCCCGCAATTGGTGTGCCATTTCATAGGCAATCGTCCCCCCCACCGACCACCCCGCCACCTGATAGGGACCTTCCGGCTGAACGGTGCGGAGCAACGTGACATACTGTTCCGCCATCGCCTCAATGGAGTCCAACGGCAATGCCGTGCCATCCATCCCCTGCGCTTGTATCCCGTAAACGGGTTGGGCTTTGTCCAACTGCGCCACCAATGGCAGATAGGGGAAAATGGTGCCGCCCACCGGATGGATGAGGAAAAGCGGGGTGCGTCCTGCGTTTCCAGCCTGTAGCGGAATCAGCAAAGAAAGGGTATCGGCGCGGGGGGTTCCCCCATCGGGATTCAGCCATGTCGCAATGTCTGCAATCGTCGGTGTGCGGAACAGAACCCCTAATGGCACTTTCGCGCCTACCCTTTCTTCCATCCGTGCCAGCAACCGCACTGCCAGTAGCGAATGACCCCCCAGTGCAAAGAAATTGGCATGGATACTGACTTGCGACAGCCCCAGCACTTCCGCCCATACCTTTTCCAATTCTGCTTCTATGGCGGTGCGGGGCGGGACATACTCTGCATCTGCGCTTTCCTCCGGGTCTGGAAGGGCGCGGCGGTCTACCTTGCCGTTGGGCGTAATCGGCAATGCCTCCAACACTACCCACGCCGATGGAATCATGTAGTCGGGGACTTTGGTTTGGAGATAGGAGCGCAGGTCAGTAAGAGAGTATTGCGTATTGCGTATTTCGTTTTCCCCCTCTTGGGAGGGGGTCAGGGGGTGGGTTTCGTTTTCCCGTTTCTCATTTCCCGTTTCCCGATTTACGGTTTCGGGATGGGTCGCCATGTTCCGTGTCGCATGTTCCGTGTCCCCCATTCCCCGCCCTAAAGGGACGGGGCTATAGACATGTGCCTGCGGGGTGGGTTCCCCCTCTTGGGAGGGAGTTAGGGGGTCGGTCGCCGTTCCCCCCCTCTCTGGTACGGAGAGGAGGTTGGGGAGTGAGGTTTCCGTTCCCAACGGCGGGCGGGTCACGCGGTTCATTTTGGGAGTTTCTTCATTCCCTGACCTGCCCCTACCTTCCTTGCCGTTCTTTGTGTCCTTTGTGGTGAATTGGTCGTTCCCGCGTCCCGCCAGCACCACATACGCCACCAACCGCATATCGCCAGCCGCCGATTCCCGCGCCACCACAATACATTCTTCCACCGCCGGATGATGGGTAAGGTGGGTTTCGATTTCGCCCAATTCAATACGGAAGCCGCGCACCTTCACCTGATGGTCTACCCGCCCCAAAAATTCAAGGCTTCCATCGGTGCGGTACCGTACCAGGTCGCGGGTGCGGTAAAGCCGCGACCCCTCTTTGCCAAAGGGGTTGGGGATGAAGGCGGCGGCGGTGAGGGCGGGGCGGTTCAGATACCCCCGAGCCAACCCGACCCCGCTCAGATACAGTTCCCCCGCCACGCCCTGCGGTACAGGGGTCAGATGATGATCTAAGATGTAGAGGGTCGTGTTATCAATCGCGTAGCCAATGGAAGGGGTATTGCCATCCATCGGGTCGGTGGAAACGGGGATAGTAGTAGAAACTACCGTGTTCTCGGTCGGCCCATAATTGTTTACCACTGTAAAGGGCAATTCCGGCGGCGCGAACACGGTCAGGCGATCCCCGCCTGTCAGCAGGTAGCGTAGAGAGGTTTCCCCCGACCATTGCAACAGCATTACCCGTTCCGCCAGAGGCGTGGGCAAGAAGCTGATGGTGATTCGCTCCCGAATCAGCCAATCACGCATATGTTCAGGGATGGCGCGGGTTTCATCATCGGGCAGAACCAAGGCTGCACCTGCGGTCAGATAGGGAAACAATTCCCACACAGAGGCATCAAAACCGACCCCCGCGACCATCGTGGCACGTTCATCGGCAGTCACACCAAACGCACGTTGATGCCATTGAACAAGGTTCAGCAACCCTTCATGAGTCAGCATCGTTCCCTTCGGGGTTCCTGTGGAGCCGGAGGTGTAGATGATATATGCCAGATTTTGGGGTGTAACCGCTACGGGCAGGTTGGTATCAGGATAGTCAGCAAGAATATCTGTAGTTGCAGATGCCCATAAATCAATGACCTGCGTTCCGGCAACCTCGCTCTCAAAAATTCCTTGCGTCGTGAGGAGCAAAGGGGCACGACTGTCCCGCACCATCCATGCCAACCGTTCGGCGGGATAGGTGGGGTCTAGCGGCAAATAGGCTCCCCCCGCTTTGAGGATTGCCAGCTCCGCCATCACCAATTCCGCTGAGCGGGGTAGGCAAAGCGCGACGGTGACATCTGGACCAACCCCCTGCGCCCGCAGATAACGGGCGAGCTGGTTGGCGCGACGGTTCAGTTCGGCATAGCTCCATGCCCCACCTTCCCATATCAATGCGGGAGCGTTGGGGGTTTGCTCTGCCCAATGTTCTACAAGTTCAGCGACAAGGGGCGTATCAGGGTAAGGGTGTGCTGTATTGTTCCACGCTTTTATGAGTTGCGTTTGTTCCGCGACCGTGAGCAACGGCAGGGTTTCAATCGGGTGGGTCGGGGTTGCACCTATCGCCGCCAACAGGATTTGGAATTGACGGCTCATGCGAACTATCGTGGCGTGGTCAAACAAATCGCGGTTGTATTCGAGAACTGCACTTAGCCCACCCTGCTGTTCCACCATCGAAAGGGTCAGGTCGAACTTGGTAATGGTGCTTTCCATCTCCTCCGCCGCCACCGTCAGCCCCCCGACCT
>CBKYSX010000740.1:0-2803 GCA_966690745.1 uncultured Ardenticatenales bacterium | reverse complement strand
TGTGTTGCAGGATGACGATGGACAAATTGCGCTGACCCATTCGATTTCGGCGGGGTTGGATTATGCGGCAATCGGACCTGAACATGCCAATCTGCGTGACCGTGAACGCGCCGAGTACACTTACGCCACCGACGACGAAGCGTTAGAAGGGTTACAACTTCTGTCACGAAGTGAAGGGATTATCCCCGCGCTTGAAACCGCCCATGCCCTGCCCGAACTGACCAAACGTGCCCCCGCGATGCGGAAAGAACAAATTATCATCGTCAACATCTCCGGGCGCGGCGACAAAGATATGATGACGGTCGCGGAATCCCTGAAGTTATAAGAGAAGCAAGAGTGAAGAGCGAAGGTTTTCTTCGCTCTTCACTCTTACTTCTCTCTATTCGTATGCACCCCTACCTCCGCCACCTCCGCACCCATTTTAACCTGTTGCTGTCCCCGATTTATCTATGGGGGGTGTTGCTGGCGGGGGGAACGGTTGCTTCCCTTCGCTTTTGGCTGGGCTACATCACGCTTCACTTTTTTCTGTACGGGGGAGGAACGGCGTTTAATTCCTATTATGACCGTGACGAAGGACCAATTGGCGGTATGGCGGAACCGCCACCTGTAGATAGGGGTTTGCTCTGGTTTTCGCTTGTGATTCAACTCGTGGGTTTGCCGTTGGCGATTGCAGTAGGTGCTCCCTTTACTGTGATGTGGCTCATCATCTGCGTTTTGATGATCCTCTACTCTCATCCATTGGTGCGCCTCAAATCCAATTCAGTGGCGGCATTGCTGGCGGTGGCGATTGGGCAGGGGGCTGTGGGCTTTGCGGCGGGGTGGTTCGCCGTGCGAACGGAATGGAATTCCTTACTGGAAGCCGATGCGCTTTGGGGGATGCTTACCACCGCCCTGATTGTTACGGGGTTGTACATCATCACCCAAAGCTACCAGACCAAAGAAGATTCGGTGCGGGGTGATAAAACTTTGCCTGTTCTGCTGGGAGCGCGGAATGCCTTGCTCGTTTCCCTGCTGATTTTGGGGATTGGCGGAGGCATTATGGTGCAATATCTGTGGGGGCGGTTCGGGGCAGGGTGGGCAGTCGCGCTGGGGGCATTTTTTGCACTGGTTGGCATTGCCCAACTGCGCTGGGCATTAAGCTTCGACGAAAGTAAAGTGATGATGAATTACCGTACCTCCATGCGTTTTGCCTCGCTCAGTTCCGGGGTGTTGTCCCTGTTTTTGCTGTACCATCTCTTTTTTTAGAACGCAGGACCCAGAAACGACTTTATGGCAGGAACACAAAGAACACGAAGTAGCACAAAGTTCACAAAGAACGGCAGATTTTTAAGGGAAAATAGAATGGTCCGATTTCCCATGCTCTAAAGAGGCGGGGCGAGAGACCTGCCACATGCAAAAGCTATTCATTTTGCAAACAACGGGTCTCTAGCACGGTCACTTTAGTGCCATGACCGTGTAAATATTCGGGATCGCTCTATAAAAACCCTCTGTATCCCCGTTCTCTCCGTGCCTCTGTGTTATGCCTTTATCCGTTTCTGCGTCCCGCGTCCTGCGTCCCAACAATCTCATGTCACGAATTGCTACCACCTTCACCCGACTCAAATCCGAAAATCGCCCCGCCTTGATGCCTTATCTAACGATTGGCTACCCGACCAAAGAGGCGACGCAAACATTGGTTCCCGCGTTGGTCGAAAGCGGTGCGGATATGCTGGAACTGGGCGTACCATTCAGCGACCCCCTTGCCGATGGTGCGACGAATCAAGCCGCCTATGAACGTGCCATTGCCAACGGGGTAACTTTAAAATACTGCCTCGATACGGCAAAACAGTTGCGCGAGACAGGGGTTGAAATCCCCTTTGCTTTCATGGGCTATTACAACCCGATTTATCAGATGGGCATCGAACGCTTTGCCGACGAGGCACAGGCGGCAGGGGTGGATGGGTTGATTGTGCCGGACTTACCCCCCGAAGAGGCGGTTTCTTTAGACCGGGCATTGGCGGCGCGAGAGATTGATTACATTTATATGCTCGCCCCCACCAGCGACAGTGCCCGTATACGCTTCGTCGCGGAACGGGCGCGTGGCTTTATCTATCTGGTTGCGCTGATGGGAGTGACAGGCGCACGGAATGAACTCCCCGCCGAACTGCCCGACTTTGTGGCGCGGGTGCGCGAGGCAACAGAAGAGCAGGTTCCGTTGGCGGTGGGTTTTGGTATCAGCTCTCCCGAAGCGGCACGGCACGTCGGTACGTTTGCGGATGGCGTAATTGTTGGCTCTGCCCTCATTAAGCGCATTGCTGACCCCGCCACGATGGAGCAGGAAGCGCGTACTTTTGTTTCAAGTTTAGCGCATGCCCTGTGCTAATGTGGGAATTCATCGTAGCGGTGATGTTGATAGAGACGCACCCGTTCCCCCGTCCTTCAGGGCAGGGCTATTCAATACGGATGTCTGCGGAACAAATCCTTTGTATTACATTCTTCCGTATTTTCTTGCCCTGCCCTGGAAGGACGGGGCGGCCATCCCACCCTCATGGTAGTGCTACCTCACCGTAATGCACGTTCTGATTTTCCTCATTATTAAAGCGGTAACGGCGGCTGGCTTCGGTGATAAAGCCATACCAATTGACAAAGGGATAACGCGGGGAGGCGGTAGTGATAATTTCTTCGTAGACCCGGCGGCATAGCTCTAAAAATTCGGCATAACGGGTGGCTTTCCACGCCTGGAATTGTTCATTCAGATTTCCGTGTGAATGGGCGATGGCAAAGCGGTGATCAAAGCCATATTGAATCGGAACCAGTGTACCAT
>CBKYSX010000739.1:0-2805 GCA_966690745.1 uncultured Ardenticatenales bacterium | reverse complement strand
TAACAAACTCAAACAAACCCTTCAGAACGCACAGAGCAAAGTCAAGAAAGCGGGCGTGGTTCCGACAACGGCAGAACCCACCACCCGCTCCGTCCATAGTGCCGCACACCAACCTAACCATGAACCGATAGAGGATACAACCATGAATCAACCCCAGGGCATACCCGAAATTACACCTCAAGATGTTGCCCAAAAATTAGAAGCAGGCGAAGCAATTACCTTTTTGGATATTCGGATGCCGTGGGATCATGATGCGATGCACCCGAAAGGGGCGGAATCCCTCCCCATCAATGAGATTCAGGCACGGCTGGATGAATTGGATAAAAACAAAAGCTATGTACTTTCCTGTTATCACGGATATTCCAGCCAGGATGCGACCGCTTTCCTGCTGGAAAACGGCTTTTCCGATGTTAAAAGCATGAAGGGGGGCTTCTCAGGTTGGTCTATGGCGGGCTTGCCTGTTGAAGGGAAATATCGGGAATAGACGACCGGGACGCAGAAACGACTTACGGATACCACAAAGGACACAAAGAACCACAAAGTTCACAAAGAACGACAGAAAAATTTATCTTCTTGTTTTGTCGTTCTCTGTGGCTTTGCTCCTTTGCGCCTCTGCTTTCTGCGTCCTGCGTGCCGCTTTCTACTTTTATGCGCCCCTTCCTCTCTGCCCTCTCCTTTTTAACCACGGTTCCCGTTCGGACAGACAATTTAACTGCCGGAGATTTTGCCCGCGCCAATTCTTGGTTCGCGTGGGTGGGGTTGTGTCTGGGGGCGGGGTTGGTATTGGCAGATGTAGGGTTGCAAGCCATCGTGCCGGAGGGGGTAGCGGCGGTCTTGGTGCTAACAGTATGGGTTGCAGTGACAGGAGGGTTACATTGGGATGGTTTTTTGGATTGTTGTGATGCCCTGTTTGCTTCGGTTTCTCCCACTCGCCGATTGGAAATTCTTAAGGATGTACATATCGGAGCCTATGGATTGGTTGGGGGTGGATTGCTTCTGTTGGCTAATTTCGCCACCCTCTATGAACTACCCGACAGTCAACGGGGTATCACTTTACTGGTTGCACCGATAGCAGGGCGATGGCTGATGACCGTAGCCCAACAGCGTTTCCCCTATATGCGGAGGAGTGGTTTAGGGAAACTGGTTCCGCCGAATCGGTGGGCGTTGCTATGGGGCTTGGTTCCGTTGCTGTTGGCAGGATTTGGAGGGTGGGGATTTATATTACGAATCGTGATCGTGTTGCTCGTCGGTTATAGCGTGGCGTGGTGGATGGCGCGGCAATTGGGCGGGGGCTTGACCGGGGATTGTTACGGGGCGGTATGCGAGATTACGCAAGTTTTAGTATTAGTAGCAGGGTGCGTGGCGTAAGTATAGGAGAGCCACAGGGCATGGTATAATATACAACAAATTAAATCCACGTTTTAGGGAGATTAACCATGCTTACCATTACCCTTGAAGGTGAAACTCAAGAGAAACTGGAAAACCTCGCTCAAAAATGGGGAAAGAGTGTTCCGGAAACAATTGCCGCCACCCTAGACATAGTACTTCAACAATCTGAAGACGATGATATGGATCGTGAGATAACGGCTTATGAACAACTACACCCCCAACTCAAAAAGAGCCATTTGGGTCAATACGTGGCAATTCATAAAGGCAAGGTTGTAGATACTGACGTTGATTTAGGATCAATCGTCGAACGTATAGAAGATCAATATGGAAATGCAATTGTTCTAATACGAAGGGTGGAAGAAACGGCTGATCTTCAAGAGTACGTCTTCCATAGCGTCCGTTTGGAGTAGAAATGATATTTTATTACGAATACAGTAGTCATACGTATCCTTCTATTCCTATTGGCGAAGTGTACCTTGGTCGCGCTAACACCCCTTCAGAGCAAGGTCCTTTTATTGCTATTCTGGATACCGGAGCAGATGTGGCTGTCATGCCAACCTCTATCATCCGACAAATAGGAGCAAGATGGATTGGCAAAGGAAAGGCAAGAGGTGTTTGGGGAAGTACCAGAAAAACGAATATCTACACGATGTCACTTAAGATTGCTTCGCGTGATTTTTCAACCGTTGAAGTTTTAGAGGATACCGAAGGCAAAGAGATTATCATTGGGCGATACGTTCTGAATTGGTTTAGGATTACTTTTGATGGTTTGTCTCAACATGTAGAAATTTCCGAGTAAGCCACAAGGAGCAAAACGGCATGTCCCTAATCCTCATTACAGGCGGGGCGCGAAGTGGAAAAAGTCGGTGGGCGGAGCAACGCGCCACCGAACTCGCGGCATTAAGCGGCAGTCCGGTGATCTTTATTGCAACGGCGGCAGTGCTGGATATTGAGATGCGTCTGCGTGTGGCACAACACCGCAAAAGCCGTCCGCGTGGGTGGAAAACCATAGAAGCCACACAAGGGGTCGCGGCGGCATTGCTGGCGCGGGGCGATATGAGCGCGGGGGCGATACTGCTTCTGGATTGTGTCACGATGTTGGTGAGCAATGTGATGACATTGGGGGATAACCCCATCAGCGACCCCACCCTCGCCCAACAAGCCGTAGAAACCGAACTTCGCGCCGTTCTGCGGGTGGTACGCGAACGCAAAGCCACGATTATCATGGTGACAAATGAGGTGGGCGCGGGCATCGTGCCGGAAAACGCGCTTTCGCGGAACTATCGGGATATTGTCGGGCGGATTAATCAATGGCTTGCCGGTCAAGCCGATGGGGTGTGGCTGGTGGCTTCCGGGATGGCGTTGCCGATGCATACACTGGCGACACCCGTAAAACAGTGAGATGTTCAGATAGGT
>CBKYSX010000738.1:0-2805 GCA_966690745.1 uncultured Ardenticatenales bacterium | reverse complement strand
GGCACCATCAATGGCTATGGCGAACGGGTGGGGAACTGCAATCTGGTCTCAGTGATGGGGGATTTGGTCTTAAAAATGGGGATTCCGGTGGTGAGCGACGAGGCGTTGGCACACCTGACTGATACCGCCCATGTCGTTGCGGAAATCTGCAACCTTGCGCCCGATACGCACCAACCCTTTGTCGGGATTAGTGCTTTTGCCCATAAAGGGGGGATTCACGCCGATGCGACGGTCAAATCCCCTCAGAGCTACCAGCACATTGCGCCGGAACGGGTCGGCAACCGCACCCGCGTCTTGGTCAGCGAGTTGGCGGGCAAAGGCAACCTGTCGTGGAAAAGTGACGAGTTGGGGCTGAATCACCAACTCACAAAAGCGGAAGCGGCGGCGGTGATTCAAGAAATCAAGGAACGGGAGGCAAAAGGCTTCTCTTTTGAGAGTGCCGAAGCCAGTGTCGCCCTGCTGATTCGCCGCCATCATGGCGATTACACACCCCTCTTTGACCTAATTGATTACACCACCACCGTGGAACATCGGCAGGGGCGCGGTTTGTTGGCGGAAGCCACCGTGAAAGTGAAGGTAGATGGAAAGGTGGTTCACACTGCCGCCGAGGGCAACGGTCCCGTCAACGCGCTGGATGGCGCACTCCGCAAGGCATTGGAACCCCACTTTCCGCACTTGGCGCAGTTCCACCTTGCCGATTACAAAGTGCGGATACTGGATGGCACGGACGGCACCCATGCCACCACCCGCGTGCTGATTGACACCCAAAACAGCCACCATCGCTGGACCACCGTAGGCTGTTCGGGCAACATTATCGAAGCGTCGTGGCAGGCGTTGTACGACGCAATGGAATATGGGCTGACATTAACAACGTGAACATCCTTAAGACTGCATATTGCATAGTGCATAAACGACCCGACAGCAAGCGGGACGCAGAAAGCAGAAAACGACTTTTCTACATGCGCCGTTTGTGCTTTCCGCTTTCGGCTTTCCGGCCGTCTATGCACTATGCAATATGCACTATGCAATTCTTATGCGCTCCGACCAAATCAAGCGCGGCTTTGAACGCGCCCCCCATCGTGCCTTGCTGAAAGCCACCGGCGTAGTGGGCGATGCCGACATGCACCGTCCCTTTATCGCCATTGCTAATTCCTATATTGACATCATCCCCGGTCACGTCCACCTGCAAGCGTTTGGCGAGGTGGTGCGCCATGCCGTGCGCGAGGCGGGGGGCGTTCCCTTCATGTTCAACACCATCGGCGTGGATGATGGGATTGCGATGGGGCATAGCGGGATGAACTATTCCCTGCCCAGCCGCGAACTGATTGCCGACAGCGTGGAAACCGTTGTCGCCGCGCACCACTTCGATGCGCTGATTTGTATTCCCAACTGCGACAAAATTGTGCCGGGGATGCTGATGGCGGCAATGCGTCTCAACATCCCCACCATTTTTATATCAGGCGGGGCAATGGCGGCGGGGTTGACCCCCTCCGGCAAATCAGTTGACCTGATTTCGGTTTTTGAAGGGGTCGGCAAATACAAAAGCGGCGCGATCAACGAAACGCAACTCAAAGAATTGGAAGATTTTGCCTGCCCCACCTGTGGCTCCTGTTCGGGAATGTTCACCGCCAATTCGATGAACTGTTTGTGCGAGGCGTTGGGCATCGGGCTTCCCGGCAACGGCACCATTCTTGCCGCTACCCCCGCCCGCGAAGAACTGGCGCGACAGGCGGCGCGGCAGATTCTCTATTTATTGAAAGAGGGCATCACGGCGCGGCAAATCGCCACCATCGAGGCGTTTGATAATGCGATTGCTTTAGATGTGGCAATGGGCGGCTCCACCAACACGATTTTGCACACGCTGGCGATTGCCCACGAAGCGGGGATTGAGTACCCGATTGAGCGCATCAATGAAATTTCACAACGCACCCCCTGCATCTGCCGCGTCTCCCCCTCCAGCCATTATCACATTCAAGATGTGCATATCGCCGGGGGCATCAGTGCGATTTTGCATGAATTGAGCCATAAAGAGGGGATGTTGAATCTGGATCAACTCACCGTGACGGGCAAAACCTTGGGCGAGAACATTCAAGATTCGCCCACGCGGGACCCCGCCTGTATTCGCACGGTGGACAACGCCTATTCCCAAGATGGCGGGTTGGCAATTCTTTTTGGCAACCTCGCGCCGGAAGGCTCGGTGGTGAAAGCCGCCGGGGTTGCCCCCGAAATGTTACGCCACCGCGGGCCCGCCGTGGTCTTTAACAGCCACGATGAAGCCAACGCCGGGATTCTGAGCCGCCGCGTCAAACCGGGGGATGTGGTCGTGATTCGTTACGAAGGACCCAAAGGGGGACCGGGGATGCAGGAGATGCTGGCTCCCACCTCCAATATCATGGGGATGGGGTTGGGGACTTCCGTTGCCCTCATCACCGATGGACGCTTTAGCGGTGGAACGCGGGGTGCCTGTATCGGGCACGTCTCCCCCGAAGCGGCATCGGGCGGCACCATCGGCTTGGTGGAGCCGGGGGACATGATTGCAATTGACATTCCCGCCCGTACTATCCATCTGGAAGTCAGCGATGAAGAACTTGCCCGTCGCCGCGAAACGTGGCAACCCGTCCAACGGAACATCTCCTCGCGTTGGCTCCGCCGCTATGCCCGCATGGTCAAAAGCGGCTCGCAAGGCGCGGTGTTGGAAGATTAACGACAATTTTCTCGCGCAAAGCCGCAAAGGGCGCAAAGAACGGCAAAGTTGTCGTATCCCCCCTCCTTGGAGGGGGTTAGGGGGTGGGTTGCTGTTTTCCA
>CBKYSX010000737.1:0-2811 GCA_966690745.1 uncultured Ardenticatenales bacterium | reverse complement strand
CGAAGTTACGTAATTAACGACCCGAAAGAGATCAACCACACCACCCACGCCGCGCCCACCATCATCTGCCCCGCCTTGCCCCATCTTTGCGCCCCGTAGGTTGCTACACCCAAAACGACTAATAAGACCACCCCGAAACTTGCCAGTGCCAGAAAGCGGGCGGCGGGAGCTGTCGCGGCAAGGGTTGCCTGCAATGGGGTTAGAGTGTAAATCAATAAGGCACTGACCCACAACACAAAAGGGAAAACTGCCACTGCCATCCAACTCAATGGGGTGGTAGAGTGGATAGAGGATTCCCCGAAGGCGCGTTCCGCCTCCATTGCCCGCGCCTCGTCCAGCGTCAATTGATGATTCGCCAGCAGGATATGGGTCATCGGTGACCAGGCGCGGGTATCGTGGGCGTGTTGCGCCAGCGTTTCGGGGTCTTCATAGACCACCTTGGCGGTATCAATCTTATGAAGTGCCGCCAGTCCGCTTTTTGCCTCTATACAGGAACCATCAATGCGTAATGCCCGCATGAAACATTCTGTGGCTTTTGCGGCATCCCCCGCCTCGGCAAGAAAGGTACCCAACCGCGCCCATGCGTCGGGGTTTTTCGGATTGGCGCGAACTGCGGCTATCGCGTCGTTACGGGTCATCAGGTATTGCATAGTGCATAGTGCATAGTGCATAGTGCATAAACGACAACCTCACACCCTTAGGATTCCCCCATTATGGAGAGTAGGAAGCAATGAAGTCGTGGTCGTTTATGTACTATGCACTATGCAATACACTTGGGAGTTATTTACGATTTACCATCTTCTTGCAACAGCCCTGTCTTCACCAGCCGCTCCAATCGCTCCCGTTCCCAGAGGCGGTTGGAGAAGATGAACCAGAGAAAGGCGAGAATGCCCCCGGCTTCCCAGCCCCACAATTCCGGGCGGCGGGTGAAGGCGTACCAGTAGGCACGTTTCATATCCTCTTGCTCACTGCCCCGTTTGCGCCAGACATGAAACCGCCAACCACGCAGGGGCCAATACCATGTATCATGGAATAACCACAGACGATCCAACAGGGCATGACCGTTGAAGGCAAGGGCATAAACAAGTTGGTTTGGAAATTTTCCGCCTACAGTTGTTAATACGGCAAGATGGGCAAGCAGGGTATGGGCAAAGAGTACCGCGCTTTTGTATTTGGGATAATAGTACAGAGCCGCCAAGGGTTTATCAATCAAATCGGGCGCAACGGCGGCAAGCGCAACCAGCCGATAATCGGCATCGGCGAACGCGCCTGTGCGTTTCTGTACTTCGCTTAAGGTGGCAAGCGTATAAGCAACATGACTTTGTGGAAGCATATAAAGTGCATGTTGCATAGTGCATATTGCATAGACGGCAACGACTTTTCCGTGCCTTTATGCAATATGCACTATGCAATATGTTTTTTACAGAAATTATTCTTGGACCGTATCCTCACGTTGCCGCGCAAGGGCAATGGTTTGATTATTGGCGATAGGCAAAATGCCAAATGCCAGGAGCACCATCGCAATAGCACCAACCCAATACGGAGCCGTTAAGCCGAAATATTGGGCGAGCAACCCGCCGACAAAGGCACCTATTGGCAATGCACCCATGACAAAGAGGCGGTAGGCACTGGTGACACGCCCCAGCAAGGGCGCAGGCACAATGGCTTGACGAAAAGAAACAAGAATCACATCTGCTAACATCCCTGCAAAAAAAATCAGGGCAACCATGGCACCTACCACAAAGGCATTGGTGCTCAGAGCAATCCCCAGATAGGCAAAGGCAGGTAGGATGTTGGAGATAAAAATCGCCCATCCCGGTCCGACCCGTTGTGCAATTCGTGCCGCCAGCAACGCGCCAATCACCCCACCCACCGCACCGGCAGTGAGCAAAAAGCCATATTGCACCGCATTCAACCCTAAACGATTTTGGGCGAAGAGCACAAAGATTGAAAAGATGGCACTGGAGAAGAAGTTGCAGAAACCTATCATCATGCCAAAGGTACGCAACAAACGGTGATTCCAAAACCAGCGTATGCCTTCTTTAATGGAGTCTCCGATAGAGAGCGTTGCATCTACCCCCGCGTCCGGCGCGACCCGGAATTGCCCCGGAATGAGCGCAATGAGGGTTGTTGCCAGCGTAAATCCAATGGCGGTAAACAGAAAAGGAATGGCAACAAGCCAGGAGAAGAGATAACCGCCTATAGGAGGACCCACAAATTCATTGGCTACTGTTTGGGTAGCAAAAAGCCGTCCATTGGCTTTTTCCAATCCTGCTTGTGGAACAATATTCGCCATAAACGCAATCGAAGCATTATCAAAGAATGTTTCTGCTGTACCGATCAGGAAAAAGACGATGTAGAGTAAGGGTAAATTTGCCCCATTCAGCAGAATTGCCACGCCTAAGAGCAACAAGGCACCTACCCGTAGCACATTTGCCCCCAGCATCACTGTGCGGCGATCCCACCGATCTATTACGGCACCGCTAATCAGACTAAACAACACCCAGGGCAACCGTTGGGCAATGGCTAATCCTGCCACCAGCACCGGGTTCTGTGTCAACATGGCGGCGAAGAGCGGTGCCGCCGTGAGTCCAATACCATCCCCCAGATTAGAGATAGCACTGGCAAGCCACAGCCGGTAAAAGGGTCGCCCCAGTTCTACCCCCACCGGGGATTCCTGCTCAATCGTGGTGGTCATTGCATTCGAATGGAGGTAAAAGTTTAATTAAACAAAAACTTCGGGGTGGTATTCGCCCCATACCTGGCGCAATGTGCCACAAATTTCGCCAATGGTGGCATACGCTTCCACGG
>CBKYSX010000736.1:0-2813 GCA_966690745.1 uncultured Ardenticatenales bacterium | reverse complement strand
TGCTCCCATTTTTTCCCGTTATCTACGCTTTGCCATACCCCTTTGCCGTGTGTAACTAAATATATAGTAGAGGTTGAAGTATCAGGTGTGATGGTAATAGAAGCAATTGCGTGTGTTCCGGAAATCACATTAGCTTCCCATGTTAAACCACTGTCTGTGCTTTGATAAAGGGTATCACCATCCGCGACCAATATGTGGGACGAATCGGTGGGATATATTGCTATTGCATTTAAATAGAGGGAACTAATACCACTGTAGGATGGAAGCCATGTCAGCCCTTCATCGGTACTCTTATAAATACCATTTCCTACCAGAAACAGGCTGGTTGGTGTTGTCGAAGATATCGCCAGTGCCTCTAAATAGGGTATAGGCAGTTCAGTTTCAATAAGTTCCCATTGCTGACCATCTTCAGTGGTACGATAGAGGTTGGCATTGTCAGCAATGATATAAAGGCGCAGATGGTCGTGGGGATCCATCACAATATCTGAAGTACTGGTGGCATCGGGTAATCCGTTATAAAGAAGCGTCCAACTGCTTCCACCATCAGTACTTTTTTGGACTAAGCCGGACTGCAATGCAATCAAGGTATTCGATTCAGGATGCAAAATCTCTAATTTATAACCATATGTCGTTCCATTTCTAAGTACCCATGTGGCACCATTGTCAGGGCTTACATACAACCCCCCGGTTCCGCAACCAAATAGTTCTCCCGTTAGGGGATGAATCAGCAATGAGATAGGGCTGTATCCATTCGGAAAGCTTAGGCGTGTCCACGTTTCGCCACCATTGTCCGAACGATAACTTTCCTCTTCTGTAACTGCAAAGAGGGTATCGGGCATAAGGGGGTGAAACAATAAAGTTCGCGGATCAAATGGTACAGAACGGCGCACCCATGTTTCGCCCCCATTTACACTTTCAAGAAACGCGTCTTCATACTCTTCCGGGGCAACAAGATGATTCGTATCAAAAGGACTAAATACTATCGGATTTCTACCTTTTGAATCAAATCTATCTTCTACTAAATCCCATGTGGTTCCGCCATCCAAACTGCGCGAAATTCCGCCACTGTTACGGGCAAACATCACTTGCGAATCATGGAGTGAAACCGTCATATTATAAACTGCACCGCCCCAAGGTCCTACGGAATCCCAACTGCCTTCACCGAAAGCAGCCTTTGCTATAACAGTTGAATTACCCCACCCAAATTTTACGATTCCCGAGAAACTACCAATGAACAAGAGCAGGATAAACAAACGAATAGCGGAATGTGCCATATCATCAGTTCCTAATAATGTCCTTGATATTGACATTCAATAAATGCCTCCAGCCAATGACATTACTATATAAAATGAGTATAAAAGGATTAATCCCATCCTATCCTATTTTTTCACCTTTCGCAAAAGTGCTGTCTACTCATTATCCAAAAAAGCCACCGACTTACATCCAAAAGTCAGTGGCTTTTTAAGGCAGTATTATAGAGTTCTCTAATGTTTATATCAGCCGTTGCCGCTCCCTGTCGTCACTGCTGTTCACTGTCGTCACTTTCTTCACTTCCCTTCACTGCCGTTCAACAGCCCCACGGCGTTCGCACATCTTCGCCCGCTTTGATACGGAAAGCCGGTTCGCCCCGCTCCGTAGCACCGATGGAATCGTGCAACTGCCCGTTGATCCAGCGTTCGACACGATACGGATGCCCCGTCTCGCCGTAGCGACCGTAATCCACTTCCAAGCCGTCAATCTTCATCGAACCGTCGGCGGAAATCGCGCCCCAGCCATGCGGGTTCACATCCACCCACGTCCCATCGGCTTGCAAACGGTAGACCTTAATCCACGAATTCGTAGACCCCGCAGGCAAACAGGTCAACAAGTTGCCCGTTCCGGCGGGCGCAATCGGACCACCCCAACTCAACCGCACCGAGGCATCCCCGGTTTGCTCTTGATATTCCAACCGGATCGTATGGTTGCCCGTTGCCAGATGGACTTCTTTGCTAATCGTGTTCCCGGTGGCACGTCCCCAGGCATCAATCACCAACGCACCATCTACCCACAACCGTACCCCGTCATCGGCTTTCACGTTGAATTGATACCGTCCGCCCACAAAATTCAGCGTCCGCGTCCACCGCGCCGAGAAATTATCATTGCCAATCCCCCGGTCCGGCGACCCCTTCACCCAATCGAATCGCACATCACGGTCATTCCGAACCAGAACGGGCGTACCCGTTAAATCGCGGTTATTGAAATACTCGCCGCGCCAATCAGTAATCGTCACCGGGGGCGCAACATCAGTGCGTTCCCATTTCAATTGAGCCGTCGCGCCACCACTTTTTTCAAGATACTCCATCCGTACCGTGTACCACCCCGCCGCCAATTGCACATTCGCGCTATGGCTGGTCGTGGCTTGCTCTTTCCATTGGTCAATCACCAACGCGCCATCCAGAAACAGACGGGTTCCATCATCGGTGGTCGTCGTAAAGCGGTACTTGCCCGCATCGAACCAGACCTGCCGCGTCCAGCGCACCGAAAAATTGTCGGCGGGGAAGCCCGCCCAAGGTGCGCCCGCGCCCCAGTTAAAATTAATTCCACTATCATCGCGCAGAATCGGCGTTCCGGTCAGCGTCGTATTCGGAAAATACTCCCCGCGCCAATTGGTTCCCTGTGCGCTTGCGGTGGGGGTTCCCACCGTCGCCGCCCAGCCCATGATGGCAACCACCATCATCAAAATCATCGAAAGTTTACGGGTAATCGTCATGGCTATCGCTCCTTTATAAGGTAGAGGATTGAGGTAGAGGTATAAAATGCAAGGCGTAAGGTGA
>CBKYSX010000735.1:0-2815 GCA_966690745.1 uncultured Ardenticatenales bacterium | reverse complement strand
AGTGAAAAACAATTGCGGGAAGAAGTTGTTACCATTTTTGCCGCAGGGCATGAAACCACCGCCAACACGCTATCATGGACTTGGTTTGTCCTCGCGCAATATCCCGAAATCCGCGCCCGGTTGGAATCCGAACTGGATACAGTTCTGCAAGGGCGTACTCCGACGATAAGTGACCTACCACAACTTCCCTATAGCTTGCAAGTCTTGAATGAAGTGTTACGGCTTTACCCGGTGGTACCGTTTACCGTGCGCCGCGTGGCACGGCGTACCACATTGGGGGGCTTTACTCTGCCTGCGGATAGTCTGCTTTTTATCAGTATGGCAAATATTCACCAGCACCCTCATTTTTGGAGCGACCCCGCTACGTTTAATCCCGACCGATGGGCACCTGATGTTATGAAACGGCAACACCGTTTGGCATTTATGCCTTTTGGCGCAGGTCCTCGGATGTGTATCGGCAATCACATGGCACTGATGGAAGGGCAATTATTGATTGCGATGATTGCTCAAAGGTATCGTCTCCATCTGGAAAATCCCTCCCATGTTCGCCGTGAAGTCGCTATTACTATGCGCCCGCAAGGGGGCTTGCCGATGCGGATAGAGGCAAGAAACTAAACAAAAAGGCGGACGTAGGCACCTATAGCCACGTCCGCCTTTTTGGATCCTCTCCGGTTATCGGGCGCGTTTATACCAGACAAACGCCCCCATCAGCACCAAGACAATCGGAGCCACTACCGATGTAATCACCGCCTCGCGGGGGAGCAGGGTGAAATCATACGAGCCTTGAATTGTATGCCCGTCCACACTTGCCGTTTTCCAATTGACAGTATAGGTTCCCGACGGCAAGAATGGAATCGAGGCAAATAGGGTCGTAGGGTCGTTTGGATCTATCTGTAATTCCCCGACCGATTGAGCTTGGAATTGACGGTTGGTGACGCTGATAGTGCTTCCTTCCAATTCCACTTCCTGCGTAAAACTGAGGCGGATTTCGTCGGGGCGGTTCCAGCGATAGACCGCACCGATTTCAGGCGATGCCTCACGCAATTCGGCATGGGCATAGGCGACTGAAACCCCTGCCCATGCCATTGCCACCAGTAATAGCACCATGACAAGGCGAGTGACCTTAGCCATTCTGAACCTCTTGGATTGCTTGTTCAAGCTCTTCGACACTCACGGGACCATCCAATCTCGCCCCGACTGTGCCATCTGCATTCAAGATAAAGACCCAGGGTTCGCTGGGCAGTTTCCAATCCGTCACCGCCGGGTCAAGATATTCCTGTTCAAAGTCGCGCCAGATTTCAATATGAACCCAGTTCATATCTGCATCCGCCATTTTGTCATGGACTTGCGACATAGAAAGCAGAACCGGAGAACAGAGCGCACTGGTGCAATGTCCGGGGGTGGCGAATGAAATCACGGACACCTTACCATTTTGGGTGGCTTCTTCGATGTTCACCCGATAAAAATCTTCGATATAGGGTCCGGCGGAACTTAATTCCTCAATCGCGCTAACATCATCCAGAGTGAGCGTATCAGTCGCAGGAACTTCCTCGCCTGTGCCGGGGGCTTCGGCATCTTCCTTCACCGCCAGCAGGGCACGGTTCTCAAAGTTTTGGTTGTCTGTAGTGGTGAGAAAGGTTTGAATACCGTAACTACCGGGGAGCGTAAATTCGGGGTAGACCACCCAATATTGAATATCACTCATGATATAGGGAGTTGCCTCCCCTTCCCACTGTTTCGCCCCCGCCGTACCTTCTGCATCCACCAGATAAATCGAAACTGTTACAGATTGACCATCTGTAAAACGATCCGGTCCATCCCAGAAGGTGAGCGCGACGCGGTTATCTACGGCGGTTACATCCGAACTGGCAATCAATAATTGATAGGGGCTGGCGGTGGTGTCATCCCCGCCGCTCACCACCGCTACAGGATTTTCACTTGCCCCGCCACTACAAGCGGTCAGGAGCAAAAATGTTACTATCAGGAACAACGTAGGCAAAGACTTCTTCATCTGGCACTCCACATTCAAGGTCGTACATCGGGGTACAGGTATGGTTATTAGCGAGTTAAACAGGCTCGTTCGGGTCGGTATTGAGCGGTGCATCATCCCCCGCCAATATCGCCACGGGCGCAGGTAAGCGTACTACAAAACGATGGATGAGAAAGGCAACAATCAGTAAGGCGGGCCCCAGCATAAACAAGAAGATTGAATTGGTTAAGGGAGTTGCCACTTTCACCGAATATTGCGTTTCTGCATTTCCCGTAGGATGCTCCATTTCAATCCGCACATCATACGAGCTTTCTTCTGGAACAGGAATTGCCGCCGTGTAATCATAGGCGGTGGGGGCAATATCATGGGTTGCCTCTACCCGTTGGCTGTAGTCACGGTGCAAATCGCTTACCGTGACCCATACCCGCGCATCGCTGACGGCACGACCTTCATCGCGGATTTCGACCGTTATCCACAAACGGTCAGTGGTGACAGGTGGGTTGGGCGCGGCAAAACTATTTACCGTGAATTCGCCGAACGGCGCATTTGCCAGATAGACCCGCGTTCCGCCAACAGTCGGTCCTTCCGCATAAGCAACGAGGGCAAGCGATAACCATAACAACACGCCACACAGTATGGCAAGTGCCGGGGCTAATACCTTTGGAGGTAGGGAGGAGAAAAATCTATAAGTTGTCATTAGCCTTGGAAGTTAATCGTGCCGCGCATTTCCATCGGATTGAGGAAAATCCAGAATCCGGTTCCCATCAATATCAATAATAGTAGTGCCCAGGGAAGCCAGCCCCAAAAAGCGCGTTGGCGGGTGCG
>CBKYSX010000734.1:0-2815 GCA_966690745.1 uncultured Ardenticatenales bacterium | reverse complement strand
AGATTAGCCTCTATGTTTTAATAGGTAGGGGTGTTGGTTGGGAAGCCCCCCCTGCGACCCGCGCCAGCCGTATCAACGCCGTTCTTATCCAATGAAGAACTCATCAAAAGGTTTGTCGCTCGATATGCCTCCATTCGGTCGAATCGGTCAGCGTCTCGCCGTTCTCTTGGCGATGATAGCGGTTCTATGCGGCGGTGCTCTGCTGTTGATAGCCCCTGCCCATGCTCAAGAACCGCTTGAACGATTACCGTTTGCCCAAAACGCCCCGATTTCCTCCCAACCACCCCTCTCCATCACCCACAGCATTTCCCAAACCGTACAAGTTGGTAATTCCGATGCCTGTCGTAGTACGCAAGGTGGCTATACCCAGCAAAACAGTTTTTGGCGCGTTTTTGATTTGAACGGGGAGTTTGGCATTGTTGATTTGTATACGGTGCAAGAGGTTGTCTTTGGCGTAGACAACACCACCGGCATTTTTGATGTAAATGTCCGTGCCTACTCTTTAGAAGGCGCGTTTACCTTAGAAAATTTAACCTTGCTCTCGCAAGCCACAATTCAATTGGATAATGCCAGTAACGGCACATTGGTAACAATAGATTTGCCCGATGCCACCATTTCCCCCCAATTGGATTTGGTGATTGAAGTGGATGTTCCCAACGGGCAAGCTCAGCCTGCCAATTTCTTCCCCGCCTCCAATGATTTGGGGCAAACCGACCTCTCTTACCTCTCTGCCCCCGCCTGTGGTTTTGCCGAACCCACCGATTTGTCCCTGTTGGGCTTGCCCAATATGCACCTGGTGATGGTGGTGAATGGGGAAACAGGTAGCCCCACCGCCGTAACGTTAAGCGATTTCAACAGTCGCACCGCTCCGGTAATCCTTTATGCCGCCTTCGCCGGAAGTGCGCTGGTATTGGCGGGAGCGATGTGGTTGGTGTTTAAGCGGCGTAAGGCAAATCTTTCTACGTAGTCACTATTTGGCTCTCGTACTCTTAACCCGTTCACCCTCAATTTGAGATTCTACCTCTATAAATTTGTATTTACAGCTATCTTTCGTATAATGAGAGAACACTTTTACCCAACCAAAATGTCTTTTGTGGGGAGGGTCGAATGCGATTCGATCCTCTTCATTTTGTCTAACGCTAATAGGTCTGCTTGCGGGGTAGGGTGACATCGTAGGCGGATTTGGACTCTGAAGGGAGCAACCATCATGAAACGTACATGGCAACCAAAGCGGCGCAAGCGGCTACGAACCCACGGGTTCCGCGCCCGTATGGCGACCCGCGGCGGACGTAAAGTGCTACAAGCCCGCCGCGTCCGTGGACGGCACACGCTTGCCGTTACCACATCCCGCAAATATTAGAAGCCGGTTACAAAGCATGGTTCTGTTGGCGGAACCATGCTTTGTTTTAGTGAAAAGTGGTTAGTGATAAGTGAACGACACGACAACGTTATCTACCGGGTTCCCCCTCTTGGTAGGGGGTGGGTCGCCGTTCACTATTCACTTATCACTTTCCACTCACCACTCTATGCGTCGTGCTTTGCGCTTACGGGCGAACGCTGATTTCCAAAAGGTCCGTCAGGAAGGGCGGAGCGTGGCGAATCCGTGGTTGGTTTTATTACAACGACGGAATGCCGGGGGCAATACCCGTTTTGGTTTTGCCGTCGGGAAAAAAATCGGCGGGGCGGTGGTGCGGAACAAAGTGAAACGCCGTCTACGTGAACATATGCGGTTGATGTGGCAGGCAGGGCAAATTCGCCCGGGAGCCGATGTTGTGGTTATTGCGCGGGATAAGGCAAGTGGCGCAAGCTATGCTACACTTAGCCGTGCGCTTGATGATTTACTCAAGCGTGGCGGATTGTTATTAAGACGAAAGGAGGAGGCACAATGAAAACCCTCCTCATGGGCATGATACGCGGCTATCAACGCTATATCTCGCCCCTTACTCCACCCAGTTGTCGGTTTCACCCCACCTGTTCCCAATATACGTTTGAAGCGATAGAAAAGTACGGCGCGGTGAAAGGCTCGTGGCTGGGTATGAAGCGTATTGCACGGTGTCATCCCTTCCATCCGGGGGGATTCGACCCCGTTCCCTAATTTTAAGTTTACCGTTTTGGGGAATGGTTTATTGTTCAAAGCGGTAAAGAGGTCAGCATGCCGGGTTGGAATTATGTTGTAGACCTTGTGGTCTTTTTAATTACCTCGCTCCATAATGTGGTGGGGAGCTGGGGTTTTGCCATCATCCTCTTTACGGTGTTGATGAAAATTGTGACGTTCCCGTTAACGTCCCAACAGATTCGCTCCTCTAAAGCCATGGCAGAACTTCAGCCACGCATGAAGGAGATTCAGGAGAAGTACAAAAACGACAAAGAAAAACAAAGCCAGGAGATGCTGAAAATGTATCAGGAACTTGGGGTCAACCCACTTTCCGGCTGTTTGCCTTTGTTGATACAATTGCCGATCTGGCTTGCCCTGTTTGGCGCGATTAGCCAATTAGCAACCGCAGGGCAAATGGGAGGGTTTGGTCCGATTCCCGATCTTTCCTGCCCGACCACCGGTAACGCGGCGTGTGGCATTGCGGGTGAAGGTCCGCAATGGATTCTGAATTTCGCTCTATGGGGCGAAACGTGGCCCTATATTGTGTTGGTCATTTTGACCGTTGCCACGCAAATTTTGCTTACCCGTGTGATGACGGCAAGCCGCCCCGCCACCCCCGCGAAAAATGCGACCGGGAAGCCCTCAGAACAAGATGCGACCATGCAAGCGATGAACCAGATGAACATGATTATGCCTTTCATGTTTGGTTTCTTTGCCCTG
>CBKYSX010000733.1:0-2820 GCA_966690745.1 uncultured Ardenticatenales bacterium | reverse complement strand
ATGATGGTCTATCGCCTCAATCGCGTCCCCGATAGGAATTATGTCAAATTCTTGGAATTATTAGGGGTACAATTACAACCCGCCAGCAGTGCCAGAGTACCGCTTACCTTTTATCTTTCTACGCCTTTTCCGCTTGCACCTGAAGATGATACCGTTGCCGGTGTCCCACGTGGTACAGAAGTTGCCACGCGCAAAGGCGATGAAGAAGAGGAAGTTATCTTTACAACAGAAGAGACGTTGACACTGGCGGGTCCGATTCTGGCACAAGTGCGGCGCGATGATGACCCTACCCGCAATTTCCAGCCCCGTCTTGGCATAGAAGATTTTTACGCATTTGGTCGCCGCCGTCCCGAAGTCGGCTCTACGTTTTATCTTGGCTTTGATACTGCCGTACCCATGAACGGGCGAATCTTACGTCTGGATATTAATGCGGTCCCCACCCAAGCTACCGGGATTAAACGGGAAGACCCACCCCTTATCTGGGAATATTCCCTTGGGGGAAACCAGTGGCGTGAATTGTCGCCCAGTACCCGGCATGGCGAACGGGATACTACCGGGGGTCTGAATAATGAATATGGTGCCTTAACGCTCTATCTGCCATTAGACATGGCAAGCGATATCGTACAAGGACGCGAAGCCTATTGGGTGCGTTGTCGTTATATGCCTCGCACTCCGGAGCAAGGCTTATATACTGAATCACCTCGCCTTAAGGGAATTCAAGCGTCTGTATTGGGCGGTTCTGTATGGGCTACCCATGCCGTATCGGTCAAAGATGAATATGTGGGGGTAAGCAAGGGAGAACCGGGGCAAACCTTCCATACCCGCAATGCGCCTGTTCTTCCCCTCATCCATGAAGAACGATTAGAAGTCGAAGAAATGCAATATGGGGAATGGGTGTTCGTTCCGTGGGAGCCGGTGGAAGCCTTTGCTGAATCCACGCGGTTTGATCGCCATTACACCTTAAACCATGCCTCCGGCACAATTGATTTTGGTCCGGCAATTCGCCAGCCGGATGGCTCCGTGAAACAATACGGGCGGGTTCCCGAAACCCATCGCCGTATTCGTCTGAGCGAATATCGCTACGGGGGCGGGGTGATTGGGAATGTTCCCGCCGCGAAATTGCAACTGCTCCGCACCACGATTCCCTATATAGATCGTGTCACCAATCTCATTGGTGCTATGGGCGGACGCAATCAAGAATCCTTAGACGAAGCCAAATTCCGCGCTCAACGGGAACTCCGTGCACAGGAACGGGCAGTTACGGCGGAAGATTACGAAAACCTCGGCTTAAAAGCCACCCGTGCTATTGCACGTATCAAGGCAATTACCCCTGCCGCTACAGGCTTAAACGGGGCTTCTGCCAGTGCCGGAACCATAACACTTTTAGCCGTTCCTGTCGTTTCTGAAGCATTACGCACCGAAACGCTCTACCAATTGCACTTACTTCCGGCGGTGCGTCAAACCTTGCTTTCTCATCTGGATCGGTATCGGTTATTAACCACAACGCTCAATGTGCGGGAACCCCGTTATATAGGGGTAAGTGTACGGGTTGAAATCGTTGCCTCTCCTTATGGCACACCCGAACAAATTCGGCGGCGCGTGGCGGAAACCCTCTATCGTTATATCTCCCCTCTGGTACAAGAGAGCGAGGGGGATATCCAACTACCGGACTATCTCGCCCCTGCCGCCAACGGTTGGGAATTCGGGCGGGATCTGTATCTGACCGAACTTTACGCTTTGCTTCAACAAGTACCGGGGGTACGCCACGTTAAAAACATCAAAGTTGCCCATCGTGGAGTGCAACCCGACCATGAACCGACCCCGGAAGGAGAATCGGACAATCCCCCGCCCGACCCTATGGCATTAGATGCACCTTTCTTAGCCGTTCCTGCTGATACGCTGTTGGTATCTCTGGACCATACTGTGACATTGGTGTCTCCATGAGTGCCCTCCTTGATTGCGTTGCGGCACCAGGTCACCATCATCCGGGGGACATCGTAACACTCTATCTACAGGCGGTAAACGCCCAATCCTATCGCTTGCGATTGGTTTTGCCCGATGGTGCGGCTTTGCAAGGGTATCGCGTTCCCGCCCCCATGATTGGGCGCGTACCTTATACCAATTTCCAGAACGATATTTTAGAG
Source organism: uncultured Ardenticatenales bacterium (assembly GCA_966690745.1). Classification (GTDB taxonomy): domain Bacteria; phylum Chloroflexota; class Anaerolineae; order Ardenticatenales; family Ardenticatenaceae; genus CBKYSX01. The sequence goes on along the minus strand of CBKYSX010000733.1, from coordinate 676 downwards.
TGGGACTTATCCGATGACCTCTCAGAATGGCAGATTGAAGTAGATATTACGTTGCTTCCCACCCATACCGCTTTGACATTGGCAGTCGTTACTCAACTGCTTCCAGCCGCTACGGAAGCAGTTGCCACCGAAGTATGGTCAACCATTCAGGTTGAACCCAAAAGTCATTATTTACGGTATTTGCCTGCCATTTATAGCCATGACGATTTTATGGGGCGGTTCTTGATGCTCTTTGAAAGCTTCTGGAATCCCATTGACAATCAAATTAGTGGGTTATCCAACTACTTTGACCCGATGTTAACACCATCGCGCGTGTTGGGATGGTTAGGGGGATGGCTGAATGTGGAATTAGACGAGCAACTCCCCGAACCACGCCAACGCCACCTGATTCAACGTGCCGCTCGCCTCTATCGGCAACGCGGCACGAAAGCAGGGTTGGAAGCCATGCTGGAATTGTGGACAGATGGGCAAGCAACGATTATTGAACATCGCAGTGAAAACCTGCGACTGGGAAAAAAAATGCGTTTAGGGCGTGGCGTAGCGTTGGGACGGCGCAATGCTCCTCACAGCTTTACAGTGCGACTTTCTTTACCACCCGTTGAAGGGGAGGAACCACCCCAACGCCAACAAAGAATTGAGCAGGCACGTCCGTGGGTAGAACAACTTCTGCAAGCCG
>CBKYSX010000732.1:0-2822 GCA_966690745.1 uncultured Ardenticatenales bacterium | reverse complement strand
ATTACCACAAGGTCAATCGCAGTAGCACGGGTATACGCCAAAATTTGCTCGTGGGCTTTACCTTCGACGGTTTTGGTTATGACGGTTAGCCCGGAAGCGGTGGCACGGGCGGCTAATTCGTGAAGACGATCCAAATCAACGTTCAGAATCTGGCGTGGGCTTTGGGCGGCGGCGCGGGCGGCAGGATTCTTTTCATCGGGCAGACGATCATCATCGCCAAAGACATGCAGAATGTGAAGTTCCGCTTGCCATTGTTTGCATAATTGAATTGTATCCTCTAACGCATCATCTGAACGGGGTGCGAGGTCGGCGGGGAACAGCACTTTGGAAATAGTTTTGTACTGATAGTTCTGCGGAAGCGTTACTAGTGCAAAGGGCGCACGATGGAGCAGGCGGTCATAGTTATTAAGACGCAACATCCGATGGATGGCGGGATAACGGGTCGGAAGTAGAGCCAGAATGCCCCGTGCATAAGGTTCGGGGGCATGAGCATTATCGGCGATTTGGGTCAAGGTCGGAAACACTGTATCGGGGTCTATCGTTTCATAGGGCAAGGGGGTATCCATCTTGGCAAATTCTTGTTCCAGCCGATGGCGCACCAATGCTTTGGATTCATCACTCCTTTTCGGGTGAACGTGTACCAATGTCACTGTGCGTTCGAGGGTTGAAGCCAAAGCAACGACCTGTGGTAGAAGTGAAACTGACCCGGCAGAGCCGTCTGTCAAATATACGAATGGACCCTCATACAAAGCCATATCCAGCCCTTTCTGTCTCTTGATAACAGGACAATTATAACAAGATAGAATGGGTTTGGGAATCAAATGAAATTATGAGCATCTATACACCTGAGCAACGTATTAAGCGGGATAAAAGTGGTTGGACCAAGGTACAAGCCATTTTGGGTCCGATTCAATTTTTAGCGTTTATTATCAGTTTTGCGCTTGTAATGCGCTATTTAATGACGGGCGAAGGCTATTTTGTTACAACAGTTAGTGTTTTTATCAAGATTGCATTGTTATGGGCGATTACGATTACGGGAATGATTTGGGAAAAAGAAATTTATGGACATTGGTTTCTTGCCCCCCAATTTTTCTGGGAGGATGTTGGCAATGCGGTGGCAATTGTTTCCCATAACTTGTATTTTGTGGCAGTGCTGGCGGGGTGGTCGGAACGAGCAGTGATGACTTTGATGATGGTGGCGTATTGCACCTATCTGATTAACTGCACCCAATTCATTGTTAAGGGGATTCGGGCGGGACGCGAACGGCGGATTGAACGGCAGACGCGACAGGCGATGGGGTAGGGTGTAGGGAGTATTGGGCATTGAGTATTGAGAAGTGGGGCTGAAGAAATATGGAAACCAGAGCGATAGTGATTCCGGCGGCGAATCGGGTGGCATTACAACAGGTGACATTGACCGCACCCACCGAAGATGATGTATTGGTTCATACCGCATTTACATCGATTAGTGCCGGAACGGAACGAATGTTGCTGGCGGGGCGAATGCCGCACCCGATGCTCTCGTTCCCGGTGATACCGGGCTACGAAACCGTCGGGCGTGTGATTGAGGGCGGGGCGAATGTTCCCGCCGCGATGATAGGGCAGTGGGTCTATGTTGGAGGGGCGCGTTGCTACGAAGGGGTTAATCCGGCATGGGGCGGACAGGCAGAACGATTGTACGCCGACCATCGCCGCATTGTACCTCTGGGGGATCTTGCACCGGAGCATGGTGTGCTTTTGGCACTTGCGGCAACGGCACTGCATGGAATTGATCTTCTGGACATTCAAGAAGGGCAACGGGTGCTGGTGCTGGGGCAGGGACCCGTGGGGCAGATTGTGGCGCGTTTGGCACAGCAACAGGGGGCATGGGTCGCCGTTGCGGATAAAGTGCCAAGCCGCCTTAATGTAGCAGAAGCCGATGTGCGGGTGGATGTAGGGATACAATCCGTAACCGAAACCATTACACCACAAGTTGACATCATTGTTGAAGCAAGTGGCTCAATGGCGGCATTGGCGGAGGCTTTACCCACGCTGGCAAATGATGGCACGATTCTGCTATTAGGCTATTACGATACGCTGAACTTACCGTATATGCCGTTGTTTCTGAAACAAGCAAAAGTGTTGACCGCACGAGAATGGGCGGCGGGGGATTTAATACGATGCCGTGATTTGATGGCAAGTGGAGCGTTGAACGTTGCACCCCTTTTGACTCATCAGTTGACGATTGAGAACCTCCAAGAAGCCTACCAGGAGGCTTTGGAGAACCCGGACTGTTTGAAGGTAGTGTTGCAGTGGTGAAGGAGTAGGTAGTGCATAGTACATAGTGCATAAAGGCAAACGACTTTACGACCATCGTTTCTGCTGTTGTCTTTTATGCAATACGCAGTATGCACGATGTACTTCACAAGGAGCGATAGTCATGGCACCCCGAATGTTAGCGGTATATGGTAAAGGCGGTATGGGTAAGAGTTTTTTTACCTCGAATCTCACCTCGCGCCTGACGTTTGATGGTTCACGGGTTCTGCAATTGGGGTGCGACCCGAAGCATGACTCTTGCAATACAATTTTTGGTGGTTTTTCTCTGCCAACCCTTGGGGATGTGTGGCGTGATTACAAGGAGCGCGGGAGAGAAGCGGATTTGGAAAAGGGTAGCACCGAGACAGAAGCCTGGAAGTCCAACCGCTCGCGCCGGCTTCGGCACTAAATACTGCACGGTCTGGAGCGCTGGATATTGGGATAAAGAAATACGACCTACGCAAGCGTGTCTTTGTAGGTCGGTCTAAAGCGAAGCGGCAGCCGACATAGACGCTCCTGCTTGTCGG
>CBKYSX010000731.1:0-2823 GCA_966690745.1 uncultured Ardenticatenales bacterium | reverse complement strand
GGGAACGTCCATGGGGGCATCGTTCCATGTAGCACGCACTATCCACCCCAAAACGGCGACCACAACGGGGACATTGTGGTCGCCACTCTGAGAATGGAGTAGAGATGACAATCCACATTAAGATGCACCCGACAAACGAGATTTACCGGCGGTTGATCGCCACACCCGACCTTGCCGAACGCACCCGCCTGTTTGAAACTGAACTGTTCGCGCCTTTTAATATGGCGGTATGGGGGCAACGGATGGGGGGCATGGAGCCAATGGCGGCGATTGCCATGCTTGGCTTTTTCATGCCGGAACAATTGGCGGAAACCCCACCCGCCTTAACCCTACTGGAAAATGCAAAGGCATGGGAAATTGCGGAACGGAGTCTGAACGAAGGGGCGACACGGTTCGCACCCTATTCCGACGAAATCGGGCTGGCGGCAACGAATGTTGGGATTTATATCACCGACCCCGCCAAAGCCAACCCGATCAACAAAGGGTACAATGGCATGGGCGGCACACCGGGCGAAATTATCCTGACCTACGATACGCCCAATGACTACAACCTTTCCAAGTTGCCGGGGATGGTCGTCCATGAATTGCACCACAATATACGCTTCTCGCTCTTTCGGTGGGGTCCGCATATCACCTTAGGGGATTACATGATTAGCGAGGGGCTGGCGGAATCTTTTGCCACCGCGATGTATGGTGCGGAGATGGTGGGTTACTATGTCAGCGAATGCACCGGGGAGGATTTGGAAACCGCCCGCCGCCTGATCGCCGCCAACCTGACCACCACCGATTTTAACCTCATGCGCGGCTACATTTTTGGCAGTTGGATTGCGGGGCAGTTCGGCGGGATTGCGGATGTAGGGATGCCCAATTTTGGCGGCTATGCGGTGGGCTATCACACTGTACAGGCATATCTGCGGCGCACGGGCAAGACCATTGAAGAAGCCACCCTGCTTCCGGCGGCGGACATCATCGCCGAATCGGGCTATTTGGATGTGTAAAGACGGGACGCAGGAAAGGGCGACCTCACCCCCCAACCCCCTCTCCATCATGGAGAGGGGGAGAGATGTAGGGGCGAAGCATCCGTAATGCCACACGTTCGTCCGTCCACAAAATCGGTTCCATGCCAAAGGTACGCCGCGTAACGAGCGTGGGCGGATGCTTCGCCCTGCCGTAACCACAGGACGCAGGACGCGGGACGCAGAAAACGACAAACAGCGTAACGCGGGGACGCAAAGGGCATTTTTGTAGGGGCGGGTCAGGGCATGGCGATACATCCAAAATGCACCCGGTGACCCGCCCGCCGTTCGGATGGAAAGATGGACGTGGGAACGGCGAAATGAGAAACGGGAAAACGACAAAGGCAACCCACCCCCTTCCCCCCTCCCAAGAGCGGGCTTGCAAGGGGGATGACGGTGGATGGGATTTTCTTTTCTGGAATAGGAGAGGGAAACGCCATTCCACGCAATAAACGCAAAAGGGGGTTTACCTAAACATAGGTAAACCCCCTTTTGCGTTGGGGTAGGTTAGCGTCGGCGGATAATAGGCAGGTACAACTTTTGATCCATGGGCGGTCCCTGGGTGGGAGTGACCGTGGGCAGGGTGGTGGGCGTAGGGGTGATGGGCGACCCCTGTACCAGCAGATTCACCGGCACCACGGTTAAAGGGGTGTCGGGGTCGTTGGTGGCGATACAGAGCTGGGCGGCATAGCTGGCATTGGACAGCCCGGTACTATTGAGCAATGCCGTAAAGGAGTCGCTATCGCCGGGAATTGTACTGCCATTGTCCACGGACACTGAAAGCCAGCCCACATCGGTAGATTGGGCGCAATTGTCCACCGATTCGGTGATGGTCCATGTTAAGGGAACATTCCCCGTATTGGTAATGGTCAGGTTATGAAGCGTGGATTGGGGTGCGGGGTTGTGCGTGACATCCAGCAAGGCAGGGTCAATCTGAATATCGGGATTGATCACATTCACAGTAGCGGGGTCGGTGGCAGTATAGAACGCGCCGGGATTGCCCACCAGATAGCCCAATCCGTTGCCCCCGTTCAGAAGGGGGCGGTTGGTATCAAAACTATATTGGTCTGCGCCACTGCTGTACTGGTTTAAGCCGATGGTGGCAGAACTGCCGTTGTCCAGCGTCACATCCCCGAAAACGGTATCCAGATAACAACTGAACATATAGCCGTCTAGCCCTTGCCCGGGGGCGACAAAGGCGGTGGCAAAGGTGGCGGTGTTGGCGTTGGGTCCCGGAAAATGGGGGCGGTCCAGCCATTCAACAATGTAATAGACCAGATTGCCCTGCGGTGCGATGCCCGGCGGGGCAAAAAGATCGGTTTCCACCCCACTCGCGGCGGTATAGGTGTACAGTCCGACATAGACATTGCCCGATTCCTCATCCAAATCATCCCAGAAGGGCAAAACCGCATGGCGGAAATTGGTCGTGGCGAGGGGCAGATTGTCGAACGGGACTTCGGAGACGGTATTGCCCACCAACACCACCCCGTTGTTGCCCACCCGCAACGCATCGGTGTAGAGGTCGTAGAAGGGGAATTTGAAGGGCATGGTGACGTTCATTTCGCCATCATCCGTCAGGTTCAGGGCAGTTCCCGTCAGCGAAATATCGGGGAAGGTACAAGTTCCTTCAATAATGCCGTATTCCGTGGGGACGCGCACCTCCCACTCGGCACTATTGACCGTGGTGGTCAGCACCGTTTGGCTGGTGGTGTAGAAGTAAGAAGCACCGGGCGGTAGAGTGTATTGCACATCGCTGAACAACGGTCCTTGTACAGAATCGGTGAGCGTATGCGTTGAAAGCGTGACC
>CBKYSX010000730.1:0-2829 GCA_966690745.1 uncultured Ardenticatenales bacterium | reverse complement strand
GGAAGCTGTTGCGGGTGGGCAACAACCGCGCCCCCGCCACCCGCGCCAATGCCGTCAGCCCGATACTCCACCCGATGCCTACCAAGAGCAGGGCAACCAGTGCCGGAATACTAAGCAAGGCAATACCGGTAGAATCCGCGACCCCCGCCGATAACACCGCCACCGTGCCAAAAAAGAGCAGATTGACCAACCCCACCCCGAACGCCCGCCAGGGGGTGAGTGTCGCACTGAGTTCGGCGTTGGTGACTGCCTGCCCGAAAAAGAGCACCATTGCCACGCAATAGGCGGAAATTGCCCCGGTCAAGAGGAGAACAACAATAAGTAAGCCGATGACATCGTTCATAAGTTGAGTTTCGTGCTCCGAATTTTTGCCCTGCAAGGGTGGGTCACTTCAATACGGGATATTTTTTGTAAGCCGTTTAGTCCTTTAAAGTCCTGTATTGAGTAACACCATCCTTCAGGATGGGGAATTTGTTCGTATTGGTACCAACAACCAACGATTCCCGGCAATCCATACCACTGCCGCCACCAGAAACACCACCGCTACCGTTGTCCACGAGAGAGCAGAAATACCCGTCACATCACTAAAAGTCGGGAGTTGAATCTGGTGAATAGGGGCAATCGCTGTACTCCACATCTGTTGGAATTGAACCCATACCAGCGTGACATCGAGCGATACCCACCATCGTTGCATCACCTGTTGCGCTTCAATGAACCGGGGTGATAGCCATTGCCACACTGCAATACCCAGTACCACGACCAAGGCGATTTCACCCAACAATATCCGGCGCAACTCTTGCCCTTGATAATATGGGACGGGGGTAGGTTGAATCGCGGCAAGCACAGCGGGGGCAAGGTCCCGTTCTAATATCAGGGACGGTGTATCTTGCAAGGTCGTCAATAGGGCGCGGAACTCTGCCACCTGCGCCGCACAATCGCCGCACTGCGCCAGATGACGCTCGACTCCTTTGCGTTGGTCAGGGGTAAGTGCATCATCAAGGTAGTCAGTGAGCGTAATTTCATTGAGATGGTTCGGGTCGTTCATCCTGAAGTGCCTCCGCTAACAGTTTGCGGGCGCGGAAGAGATGGCTTTTGATCGTATTAAGCGGCAACTTTAGCATCTCGCCGATTTCTTCGTAACTTAATTCCTGAAAATGGCGCAATTCAATCACGGCACGATAGGCGGCGGGCAATGCTACAACTGCCCTGTAAAGTCGCGCTGTCGTTTCCTGTTGCGCCATTTGATGGGCAGGGTCGCTCTGCGGCGGCGTGGGTAGGGTTTCCTGCACCGTTTCAATATCCGTGCTATCTACCTGTCGCCGTTCCATGTGATTCAGACAAACATTTGCGGCAATACGCCGAATCCAGGGCAAAAAAGGGCGTTCTATATCAAACATATGCAACCGTTCGTAAGCCCGAATAAAAGCCTGTTGGCTCATATCCTCCGCCTCCTGTCGGTTGCCCGTAAGCCGATAACATACCGAAAAGACTGCGTTTTGATAGCGGCGTACCATATCGCCAAACGCAGTCCTATTGCCTTGCCGGACTTGGAGCAACAACAGGCGGTCGGGAACGTTGGACATACCCTGCTTTCACAACGCACGGAACGGATAGGGTGATTCTATTATGAGGTACAGGAATAAGGGAGAAAAAGTTGCAGGAGCAACGTGCTGTATTGCGTAAGGAATCTGAAAAAGTGCATAACCCTGCTTTCACACACCAAACAACTGTTTATATAAATGTTCTTATTAGAAATAGGTTTGCCTAATTGACCTGCTTCCTGCTATCGTATTCGGGTTAACTGATACCATACCGATAGATCAGGAGTAGCCAATGGAACTGGGAATTTACACCTTTGCGGAAACCCCGGCATATTCGGGCAATGGCTATGCTCGCAGTGCCGCGCAACGTCTGCGGGAATTGTTAGAAGAAGTCGAACTTGCCGACCAGTTGGGGCTGGACGTATACGGAGTGGGGGAACATCATCGCCCCGATTATGTAGTTTCCTCCCCGGCGGTGGTGCTTGCCGCCGCCGCCGAACGCACCAAAACGATTCGTTTAACCAGTGCGGTCACAGTTCTTAGTTCTGATGACCCGATACGGGTCTTTCAGCAATTCGCCACGCTGGATTTACTTTCCAACGGACGCGCCGAAATCATGGCGGGGCGAGGCTCTTTCATTGAATCGTTTCCGCTTTTTGGCTATGACCTGAACGACTACAACACCCTCTTTGCCGAAAAATTGGAGTTACTACTGAAACTGCGGGATGCCGAACAGGTTACATGGTCGGGCAAAACCCGCGCCCCGTTGAACCAATCGGGGGTCTATCCCCGTTCCCTGCAAGAGCCACTTCCGGTATGGGTGGCGGTAGGGGGTACGCCCCAATCCGCAATCAGGGCGGGGACATTGGGCTTGCCGATGGCGTTGGCGATTATCGGCGGGTTGCCGGAACAATTTGTGCCGTTTGTCCAACTCTACCGCGAATCGGGTCGGAATGCCGGACATCCTGATACCCAATTAAAGGTCAGCATCAATTCCCATTTGTATCTGGCGGAGGATTCGCAACAGGCATCGAATGAGTTCTTTCCGGGGTACGCGGCAGTAATGAGCCGTATCGGACGTGAGCGGGGCTGGTCGCCGCTTACCCGCCCGCAATTTGAAGCGGGACGCACCCTGCGCTGGGCATTATTCGTGGGCAGTCCGCAGGAAGTAATTGATAAAATTATGTATCAATATGAACTATTCGGGCATCAACGGTTTCTCGCCCAAATCAGCGTCGGGGTGATGGAGCATAGCAAAATTATGAAAGCCATTGAGTTATTTGGCACG
>CBKYSX010000729.1:0-2839 GCA_966690745.1 uncultured Ardenticatenales bacterium | reverse complement strand
CGCAGGGCATGGTCGGCGGGAATCAGGTTTTTCGCCACTGCCAGCAACAGGGCGATTGCCCTTTCGCTGGTCGGCATGGTGTTGTAGTGGAGGTTGTGGAGCGTCAGGTGGGGGAATTGTTCGAGCAGGGCGCGGGTGGCGGGCGGAACCCCGGCAAAGGGAACCAGAACGGCGCGGAGCCGGGGGCTGGCGCGGAGGTGCTGTTCGGTGGGTCGCCCCGCCACGAGGATGTCGGTGGCGGGGTCGGGCGTGTCGCCATAGGTGATGGTGATGGCGGGGGATAGCCATGCGTGAAAATCGGCACGAAAGGCGGCGGATGGTTCGGATTCGAGGTGGATGTGCATGGGGATAGTATTAGAGGGATGGAGAAATAATCAAATGGGGTGCCGCCGGGGTCGCCGAGGTCTAAAGAGCCTCGGCGGTCAATGCCGAACTGCTATCGTTGTGGAGAATGTTGCAGTAATTCCATAGGCGTTAGACGATGGTCGTAGAGTTTATAGCTCTGAAAGATCTCTGATACGATGTTGAAAAATTTCTATGAACCTGATAAAGTTTTCGACTACCCACCTTTTTCCAAAATCAAAATCTGCGACAGGATCATTAATATTGAAAGGTATTGATGTATATATCCTACTGGCGCGACTGTCATCGAGTCGTTCCCATTTGAGTTGCTTTCCGTATTCCTTTTCTATTTCCTCCTTCTTGTCCATCAAAGTATCAAAATAGGATTTGTTTCGGTTATAATCCCCGTGTCAATATAAAGCTCAACTCTCAATGTCTTATCGGAGGGAAAGCTACTACTAAACGCAAATCCAGTTCGACCAGCACCAAAATTCCACCAATTATTACTTTGAGCACTCTCAGCACGTGTTAGACCTGGACGTATTGCATGTAATAATTGTATTACATCCGTGAAAAACAATTGATATAAAACTCTGGTCGTTTTCAAAAAAGTAACTTCTTCTTTTGCTAAATCCACACTTTCGGCACTCCAACCAACTTTCATCCACGATAGCGAATGTGGTTGCGAATTTGGATTATCTGTCCACCACGCCAAAGATTCTCGTGCGGCTTTTGGAAGGTCCACCTTTATTAACTTCTCAATGTCTTTGAACGATATTCCCACTCGCTTCTTTTTAGTGCTGTGTGCTTTGTCCTGCAATTTTAGCCATTGGGAGAACGGCTCGTATTTTTTATTTAGGTCTACCTTATATTGTGTTTTTGGTTCGCGTACTATATTAGAAGTAAAGGTCGTATTACTAATATTCTCGCTCGAGGAAACCACATCATACTCACCTTGTTCAGCAACAAGGCGTAACTTTCTAACTGTTTCTTCGCTAATATATGGATGGGGGACAGGAGTTTTGAAAAAAGGACCTCGCCCATCCAACCAAATAGTTGCACGCTTCAGTACATCTTGCTGTATTAAATTGGGTTTCCCTTTATAATGCGCCAAATCATTTCTAATAAGCCTTACTTGTTGCATCAAAACCTCAAAAGTATCTTTAGGCTTAAAAACATGATCGAATTTACCCCAATTCCCTTCTGCTGTAATAAGCTTAATATGCTGATAAAAGCTTAACTCTTCAAAACTATAGTTAGGTTTATCTGCGTCTTTCTTAGTTGCCCCGAAAGCATTGATCAGCGCACTATCCATCTTATTCTGATCAGGAAAAGCCATTTGTATATATTCCCTTAATTTTAATTCCACATTTTGTACTTGAATTAGATCTTGTGAAAAACCTCTAAAGAATTGATGCATATCATAGTCTGTTAGTATGCCTTTGGGTTCTTTTTTGTAATTTACCACTATTACGGCATTCGTTCTCTGCAAAAGTTCCAAAGCATCTACAATAAATGAGTCTTCTAGTATAGTTGTTGCTATGTCGCGGCACTCACCAACATGTTGCTCTAACAATGCTATATTACTTATCTTTTCTCCTAAATGAAAGAACATCCGAGATATACTTTGCTCTGAAATTATGCCTATCAGAACACCTTCTGAAGTAACTATAGGCAATTGGCTATAGTCCTTTTCAATCATTATGGTAAGTGCGTCTTTAATCTTATTGTCTTCTCTGACTGTTGAAACAGTACGCTCTTGGATTAAATTTATAACTGGAACTAGCATGATCGCTCCAAGATTATCTGGGTGACTACACTATTTGTGACTTATAACCTACTACCTTTTGCCCTATTTTTTCTAAGGCTACAACAGCAATTTTTCGGAGGATTCGTCGTTAGGGTATTAAGGCACGAGTTTGCCGCGAAACACACGCCTCAAGACGTTTTGCTGTAAAAGCGCCGCTCACGGACAGGGGTAACAAGAACGGGGGTATCGCCCCATGTTGCCGCGACCCGTTCATAGAGGGCGAGGCGGTCATGGTCGTGGTCTACCACCACGCCATCTTTCATAGCAATATACGCACCCCGATAGTGCTCTAACAAGTTGGCGTGTTGCGCTACAAAATGTTCAGTCTCGCGGGCAATCGCGGCTTCGTCATCATCCGGTGATGACTCTTCTTCCCAGCGTACTGCCACTTCCACGCGCGCCCCATCGGGCAGTTCTAAGGGTTCTTCTAAGGTGAGTTGACCTTCTTTGTAAATCGCGGTGCGATAAATTTCAAGTGCCATGCGAGCCTCCACCCTCAATTTTTTCTAACCGATATTGTAGAGGGGAGGGCGAGATGGGAGAAATGAGCCATGGGAAATGAGGGTAAATGACACCCATGACCCTTCAGAATAGAAGCGCAACCAAAGGTGTCGAAACCATAGGGGGTAGCCGTGAGGTTGACCCCGAAAAAAGGAGGGTGTAAAAAGGTGGGAAGCCAACAAGGCA
>CBKYSX010000728.1:0-2846 GCA_966690745.1 uncultured Ardenticatenales bacterium | reverse complement strand
AAAATGAACCGTGCTAATGAAGCCACGTTTTTAATTATAGACCCCGACTACATGGTACTCTACCGTCAGGCAGATGACCTCTCCGTCCGCCCGTTGGATATTGAACCGTGGGAAACGAAGTAGAGAACTGCATATTCCATATTGCAGAGATAGAACGACATATGGAATATGCACTAAGCACTATGTTTATTTGCTCCGCCCGAATCGAACTTGACCTTCCCAGCCGAACCCTCAAAGACAAACGCCATATTGTCAAAAGCCTTTTGGCACGCGCCCGCAATACCTTTAATGTTGCCGCCTCCGAGGTAGATTTGCAGGATGTGCAGGGCGCGGCGGCACTCGGTTTTGCCACCATCAGCCCCAGCCGCGCCTATGCCGAAGGATTGGTCGAAAAATTGGAAGAATGGATTTTACGCGAACAGCCCGATGTTGTGGTGGTGGCGGTCGAGATTGATACCTATTGACGGAAAGGGGAACGCAGAAAACGGTAGCTATTCTTTTTTGTCGTGCTTTGTGTGCTTTGTATATTTGTGGTTAACTGTCGTTTCTGCATTCTGCTTTATGCGTCCCGATTTACGATGAACCACATACCCTATACACCCACCCGCCATGCTCCTGCCGAGATGTACTATCGCGCTGAACAGTTCTATCATGAGATGAACCAACGGCGTACGGTACGTTTCTTTTCCAATGAACCTGTCCCCCGCGCCCTCATTGAACATGCAGTTCGTACGGCAAGCACTGCCCCCAGTGGCGCGAACAAACAGCCGTGGAAGTTTGTGGTGGTGGATGACCTTACTCTCAAAAAAGAGATTCGGGAGGGCGCGGAAGCAGAAGAGCGGGAATTTTATAGCCAACGGGCAACCCCTGAATGGTTGGCGGATTTAGCACCATTGGGAACCGATTGGCAGAAACCCTTCTTAGAAATTGCGCCCTATTTGATTGTGGTTTTCCGGGAAAGTTATAGTGTTTTACCGAATGGAAGCCATGCCAAACATTACTACACACTCGAATCGGTGGGTATCGCAACAGGGATGTTATTAGCCGCACTCCATCACATGGGGTTGGCAACACTGACTCACACCCCAAGTCCGATGGACTTTCTCAATACTATCCTGAATCGCCCTGACAACGAACGTCCTTTCGTTTTAATTCCTGTTGGCTACCCCGCGCCGGATGCCACCGTTCCCGATATTCAGCGTAAATCGTTGGAGCAGGTGCTGGTGTGGAACCGCGACAGGAGAAACGGGAAATGAGACGGACGACTATTTCTCGTTTCTCATTTCTCGTAAGAGTATATTTTCTAATACCTTCTGTATCCCCCTATACCCTGATTTTGGACAATACTGTTCGTTGGTGATGCGTGGCGGTGGGGCATGACATTCACTGCTATCCGGGTCATAGACAATCCCCGAAGGCTTTACATAAAGTAAAGGGTCGGGTGTGGGAAAGCCTGCCCGTCCGTTGTACCATGATGCGCCATCATGGGTTCCCCAAACAGTATAGCCCGTACAAATGTCCTGTGTTGCCAGACACGCCGCCATCACCCCGCCGAAATAGGCGGATTGCAATTGCGATAACGCCTCATCACTTAAAGTGCCCCCGCGCCGTGTCACATCTATTTCCGTAACACGCACCTCTAACCCCAACGCCCCGAAACGGCGTATTTGTGCCACCATCCGCCCTGTGTTGTGCAGTAACGCACCGGTACGGTTGTCACATGTTTCCAACGGGGCACCTGTTACCACCAGATGCGTCTGAAAGCCAATACCGTCTATCGGCGTTCCCTGCTCCTCAAGTAAATTCTCTAAATACTCATACACCGCATCGCTTTTACGATAACAACCGGGAGGCGTGACAAAAGAATCGTAATATCGTTCGTGACCGTATTCAATCTCAAAGTCATTGTAAAAGAGCGTGACATCCCCACGTCCCATTTGATCAAGTTCATCCCGCGCAATCACAAATGCCTTGTGGATATAGTTTGGAATAGGAACCCATGGGCTTAGTGGAAGTAAAGAACCGTCCGGGGCAATTGCCTCGTTCACCACATCAAAACCATAGACAACATCGCTTGCCGCCAGATGACGCACTACCCCGCGAATATGCTCCTCCATAATCCGCTCCCGTTCGGTAGGGGAGAGTTGAATCGAAGGGTCGGTCAGCCAGACGGGGTTAGCAACATGCCAGAGCAGGGTATGGGCAAAAACCTGTACGTTGTTCGCCTCCGCAAAGGCAATCCGCGAATCGGCTAACCCCCATTCCCATTCATGGTCTGCGGGCTTTTCCACAAAACAGTGATAAGCGGGGTCGGGGCGGTCAGTACCATGTTGTACTACCCAGTCGTAAACACTCTGATTTAAGGTATCGGGGTGTTGAATCGGGTCAATCAACCATGCGGGTGGGCAGGGGTGGGTAAACTCAAATTTGAAAACGGCTTCCGGAGAAATTGAATTGAACTCGTTTGGAATCGTGTTGCGGTAGAGCGTACTGTTGAAATCGCCATCGGTGCTACCAATGTAGGGCAGACCATTCAACGTTGCTAGTTGGCGGAGGGTGAAGCGAATCGGCAACGGCGGGTGGGCAGAGGCGATAGGACTCATGGTAAGGAGCCAGACCACCAGTAACAGCCCGATGACTCTCCCGTATCGCCCCTGCATTTACGGCTCCATGCGTTTTTGTAATTCGTCCCGTTGTACCTGTTTACCCGCCCGCCGCAGGGTACGAAGCCCATGAATCATGGGCAGAGCAAAGCCGAACACGGCAATCATCAGCAAGATAAATTGAAAATTGTCAGGGTTGCCCAACCCCTGTTCGATATACCGTTGGGATTGGGCTACTGCCAG
>CBKYSX010000727.1:0-2847 GCA_966690745.1 uncultured Ardenticatenales bacterium | reverse complement strand
TCCTCCTTTTTTGACGTTTGCCACGATTGCCATTGGTACGGACACCCCCTATAGGAGTGGCAATCATGCTTTACCGCCTATTCCTACCTTCTGAGGTAGGAATAGGGTAAGAAGTAAACCCTGTAGGGGCGTACCCTTGTGGTCGCCCGTTTCTGCCTGGCAACGATGGGTGTGTGTGATGCACATAGGTAGCACCCACAAGGCACCGCCCCTACAGATGAAATGACTTTATTTATTGCTTGCGCCGGGTTGCAATCAGAAGCCCACCCAACACCAACCCTGTAAAGAGGTAGCTACCCCATTCCACGCGATTGGTTTCTACATCTATCGTGGAGAGCGTTAGCGCAGTGGGAACGCAAGGATAAACCACATTGATCGGTTCGTGGACAACGGTTTGCCCGTTCATACCAATATCTTCAAGATGGTAATAGTAGGTTCCGCCCTCCGGTATGGTATCGTCAATCCATTGATAGTAAGCACCACTGCCGCCGGGGGCATGAGAGGGTATCATCTCGCTGTTGATGCGGGTTCCCATATCATCCGGCGAACTACTGCGGTAGAGGTTAAAGCCCACCGCCCCCACTTCCGATGCGGTTTCCCATTCGACTAACACATCATCGGGGCGACAGGTGGCGGCAAAGTAATTGAGTGTAACAGCCTGGGGCACCAGATAAACAATACGGTCAAGGTCGGGAATGGGAATCCAGTGACTGCCTGTCCCGGTTTGAGTCAACATCCGAATTTCATAGCGATGCCCGGAAACCAACCAGGGATTTTGGGTAACATTGATCGGCAGGGTCATCACATAGGTTTGGGCGGGGCGGCTGGCAGGATAATTATAGGTGTAGGTGTAGCCACTGACCGAGGGTGTTCTAAATGCGGCGTAACCAGTTTGTAAGCGACAGGTCAACCCGGAAACGACCCCCCCGCTTACTGTCGGCATCGCGGCGCAACTACTCGCTCCCGAAATGGTCATGACCGCATTGGGGCTGGCATCGTCCAGGTCATGAATTTCAAAGGAATAAAGCGCGAAATTGTGGGTGTATTCGGGCGTATCCGCCCCTGATAGTGCGGCAAATTCAAAAACCATATTGCCATCGGCAAGAACATAAACAGGTTTATCGGCATTAACCCACGCTTCGGCATAACGACCACAAACACTTTGACCACAACTGTTGGGTCCACTAGTGATCAGGTTGGCGATGGTCGCGCCCGTACCGAGATTATCACCCGCATTGGTGGCGGCAAGACAGCCCGCCTGACTGCTATCATAAGGAATCGTCTGACTGCTATAGGTTGCTTCAAGGGCGTTACTTGTCACATCATAGGCGTAGAGTTCAACACGTAGCGATTCACCTTCACGCTCTTTCGCAAGGGTGAGATTGGCAGTCATGGTTCCGCTTCCGTTGGCAGGAATCGGATAGCTATTTTGCACTTCACCATAAGATTCCCGCACATCCGTATTATTGCCTACTGCCGCCAGACGGTTCAGACCCGCAAGGGAGGTAAGTGTAGGGCTAATGGTTCCGGTGGTGTTCCCGAAGAGATGGGTCGGTCCGGCAAAGGTATGGTCCACCACATTCGCCCCATAGGTTGTAATCAAGCGCACACCCATCCGATAGGTGCGTTCATTGATATTCTGATTATTGATAGAAGCAGTAATTTGAACCACATCTGCCGCGCTTAAATCATTGGCGGGGGGGCTGTCAATTCGATAACACCAGGTGACGTTGGATATGGTAGAAACGGCATGAGCAGGGGTGGGACGAACAACGGCAAACGCAAGAATTGCCATACAAAGCGCAATTCCCACCAGTACAGGACGTTTTAAGGGGGACATACGTATCTCCATCCACTATAGGGAATGAATTGAATGGCGATTTAGGGTGGGTAGGTGCGAGAGGCAAAACTAAATCGCGAGTGTGCCTCAAATTGATTTTTAAGGCTCCAGCTTAAATTATGACTACCAATAGACGTATTGTTGATAGACTATTGGTCTTTTTTATTCGCATTTTCCGGTTCAATCCCTCAAAATAGTACAATTATGCCACATGATTTCAACAATTACTGTTATTTTCTATCAAGTACAGAAGGTTACGCCATACTTGAAACGAAAAACGAGGCTAACAATAATCCTCCAAAGGGGATTATTGTTAGCCTCGTTAGCATACCTCTTTAAACCACCAGGACTACTCAGCCTTCATTGAATAAAGATGACGTTCGCCCATCTATTACAATTTTTCAGAAGTCAGTAACGCTTCTAAATAGGGTGTGACTCCCCAGAATTGTTTTAATAGTTGGTATTCCTCTAATGCTTTGGCACTGTTGATACTTTCGCTTTTAACAGCACGAATCATCAGGTTCTTAGGGGTGTGTTCGGAAGCAACAAATTGCACCACATCTGTTTTGTAACCATTTACCCGCAACCACATGGCACGAAAGGTGTCGGTCAACACATCGCCCAGTCGTTCCCCTAAAATGCCGTCTTGATAGACCGAGCGGAATGGGGCAGGTGTGGGCAGGTCGCAGAGTTGCGCTTGTAGGGAATGCTGGCAACAGGGTGCCGCGACGATAAGTTTACTATTACAGCGAATGCCCTGAGCCAGTGCATCATCGGTCGCGGTGTCGCAGGCATGGAGAGCAACTACTATATCGGGCGGTGTCTCAGGATGATAGTCCATGATACGCCCCTCGACGAAGGTGAGACCCTGCCATCCCAACACGGCAACTTTTTCGGCATGGCGTTGCAACAAGTCGGTCTTGACATCTACACCCGTCATTTCTACCTGTAAGCCTAATCTATCCGTTAAGTAGTAATAAAGCGCGAAGGTAAGATAGGCATTGCCA
>CBKYSX010000726.1:0-2852 GCA_966690745.1 uncultured Ardenticatenales bacterium | reverse complement strand
TTACGGGAACCCCTCCTACCAGTCACGCCTCCACCCTCATCTTCATGGATAGCCCGGTGGTGATTAGCCAACTATACGGGGGAGCGGAAGGTATCAACGCGACTTTTTCCGACGACTACGTAGAACTGTTCAATCGCGGTAGCGAAGCGATGAACGTGACGGGGTGGTCGGTTCAGACATTGGCAGAAGGCAGTACCGAATGGCGTATTACCCCGCTCAGTGGCACGATTGAGCCGGGGCGTTACTATTTGGTACAACAGGGCGGCACGTTGGAAGCATCCACCTTGCCCGCCCCGGATGCTTACAGCCCCGATTCGCTCCGCTCAACGGGGGGCGTTGTCGCACTGGTACGGGATGAAACCCTGCTGACCGAAAGTTGCCCGGCAGATACGCCTACGCTTGCCGATCTGGTTGGCTACGGGGATGTGGATTGTGCCGAAGCAACGGCGGCGGTGCGGATGGGAGCCGTCGAAGCCCTCCACCGTCGCGGCAACGGATGTACCGAAAGCGATAACAACGCCAACGACTTTACGGTGGCAATTCCCAATCCCCACAACCGCACCACCCCCGCCGAAACCTGCCGTGGTCCTGTTATTCTGGTGAGTATGAGCACCCACAATGAACGGGAATACATTGAGATTCGCTGGGAAACCTCTTTAGAAGAGGAAACCCGCGGCTTCAATATCTATCGCGGTACGGGTACATCCCAAAACCCGGTGCGGATTAATGAAGTTGAAATTGCCGCCTACGGGGGGTCGGGGCAGATTAATCAGTATGATTTCCCCGATTACGATGTCGAAACCAATGTCACCTATTACTACTATTTAGAAGACATTGATATTAACGGGAATCGCTATCTAAATGCCTTTGCCCCGATTCTGCGCGAGAACCCCTCGGCGGTGACGTTGCAAGACTTAAATGTCACCTCTGCCCCGCTTCCGAACGGACTTCTGCTGGTGGCAGGGCTGGGCATGGTGCTTGCGGCAGGGTGGGTTTGGCGACAACGGCAATAACTGTCTACAATAAAAGGGCGGGGGTGTGCAATAGTCCGCACACCCCCGCCCTTTTTTGTTGGCACAAGGAACCGTAACCCATCATGACCAATCGCCTCGCGCACGAATCCAGCCCCTATCTGCTCCAACATCAGGATAACCCCGTAGCGTGGTATCCCTGGGGGGAAGAGGCACTCGCGCTTGCCAAAACCGAAGACAAACCGATTCTGCTTTCGATTGGCTATTCTGCCTGTCACTGGTGCCATGTGATGGCACATGAAAGTTTTGAAGATCAAACCACCGCCGATTTAATGAATCGGCTCTATGTGAATATCAAAGTAGACCGTGAAGAACGCCCTGACCTGGACGCGATTTATATGGATGCGGTCACGGCAATGACCGGGCATGGCGGCTGGCCCATGACAATGTTCCTCACCCCGGAGGGGATTCCTTTCTACGGCGGAACCTATTACCCGCCCGAACCCCGCTACGGGATGCCAAGTTTCAAACAGGTGCTGGAAGCCGTCCACGATGCGTATGAACATCAACGAGAAAACATCATGGAGCAGGGCAACAAATTGCTGGAGCATATTCGCCAGCGCACCCTGCTTGCCAGCCGCGATACACCCCTGAACGATACTATCCTCACCCGTGCCTTTGAGAAATTGGTGCAAGTCTTTGATGCGCGTTGGGGCGGCTTTAGCACCACAGGACCCAAATTCCCCCAACCGATGGGGTTGGAATTTGTTCTGCGCTATTACCGCCGCACCAACGATGTCCGCGCCCGCCGTGTGCTGGATACCACCCTGACCCGGATGGCATACGGGGGGATGTACGACCAATTGGGGGGTGGCTTTGCCCGCTATTCTGTAGATGAAAAATGGTTGGTTCCCCATTTTGAAAAGATGCTCTATGACAACGGGCAACTCGCCAGCCTCTATCTTCACGCCTATCAGGCGATGGGAACCCCGTTATATAAACGGATTGCCGAAGAAACGCTTGCCTATTTGCAACGGGAAATGATTGACCCGCAGGGGGGCTTTTTCTCGTCGCAGGATGCCGACAGCGAAGGGGAAGAGGGCAAATTTTTTATCTGGACCCCTACCGAATTAGAGCAATTGCTCACGCCCGAAGAGGCGCGGATTGTCAAAGCCTATTATGCTGTGACCCCCGGCGGCAATTTTGAAGGGCATTCCGTGTTGTGGATTCCTACCGAGCCATCGGTGGTTGCCGCCAATCTGAATTTGAGTGAACGGGTGATGCAGGAACGGTTGCAGAGTGCCAGAGCTAAATTGTTCCGCGCCCGACAGCAACGGATTGCGCCCGGCACCGATACCAAAGTGCTGGTATCGTGGAACAGCCTTGCGATTACCGCTTTTGCCGAAGCCGCCCGTATCTTAAACAATCCTGCTTATACCGATGTCGCTGTGCGCGCCGCCCGTTTTATTCTGGATACGATGCGTACCCCTGACGGCAAATTGTTGCGAACCTGGAAAGCCGACCCCGGTGTCGCCAAACTCAACGCCTATCTTGAAGATTACGCCTACCTGATTGTTGCACTGACCTATCTCTATGAAGCCACCTTTGACCCGGCATGGCTCCGTGAGGCGCAGGCATTAGCAGAGATTATGGTAGATGAATTCAGCGATGAGAAGGGTGGCTTTTACGATACGGGGCGCACCCACGAAACATTGGTGGTTCGCCCCAAAGATGTGCTGGATAACGCCATGCCAAGCGGGAACGCGATGGCGGCGTTGGCATTGCTCCGTTTGAGTGCCTATCTCGACCATGCCCCCTATCGGGAAACCGCCGAACGTGCCTTTCATCTGTTGGGGGAGGCATTGGGCGAACAGCCGCAAG
>CBKYSX010000725.1:0-2854 GCA_966690745.1 uncultured Ardenticatenales bacterium | reverse complement strand
TGAGACAGTTCGGTCTCTATCCGCTGTGGGAGGAAGTGATTTGCGGGGGGCTGTCCCTAGTACGAGAGGACCGGGATGGACAGACCGCTGGTACACCAATTGTGATGCCAATTGCATGGTTGGGTAGCTACGTCTGGGAGGGATAACCGCTGAAAGCATCTAAGTGGGAAACCTGCCTCAATACAAGATCACTGATCGAAAGAGTAAGGACGCTGGAAGACGACCAGTTTGATAGGCGGGAAGTGTACGCATGGCAACATGTTCAGCTGACCCGTACTAACGTCCGAGCGCTTCGTACACAATTTGACTTTTAAGTCAAGACAACGATTCCTCGCATCTGCATCCAAACGTGCCAACGACTTTGGCACGGCGGTTGTACATCGCTTGCGCCTCTTCTTAGAGAGAGAAGAGAGAAGAAAAAAGAGAGAAGAACGAAACCGATGCTTCACTCTGACCTCTTATCTCTTAACTCTCGCTTTAACACACACTCGACCGCAGCCGTAGGTGGGTGATCATCACGGCGGGGCTCACCCGGTCCCATCCCGAACCCGGCAGTTAAGCCCGCAAGTGCCGATGATACTGCGACCGCAGGGTCGTGGGAAAGTAGGTTATTGCCCACCTTCGTTTGCGGTGGAGTGTGTGTCAAGCAGTAAAGCAGTACCCAATTCTATATCTAGTCGAACCCTGAAACGCCATGTTATCCATAACATGGCGTTTTTTTCGTTCCCCGCACCCTAATCGCTGTGACTACTGAATCCTGCCCCTGAACGTGGCAGATTGTTGGGACTGCCCAGTGCGAACGCGCCGAGCCATGTCCAACGCAACGAATAACCCCACACCCCCGCACTTAGCAATATATTTCGCACGTTCAACCGCACCTCATATTGTTTGCGCTCTACTGTTTGCCCTCCTTGCCTTTTAAGATTCTATCCCTTCTCTTACCACTATTTAACTCGACACTCTACTGGCCACCTATGTTTCCTGAACGTGTTGGGAAGTCGAAGGTTTCGCAAGTATATGTAGCGGGCACCATCACTTTATTGAGAGGTTGATTCACCACTGTTTTTGTTGTCGTCCAAAATGAGCGAAGGTAATGGAATTGAATGATCTGTTTTGTCTACTGGCAATAATGCAAGACAAGTGTTCCGCGAATCATAAAGTAAGACGAGTTTTACATATTTCCAGAATGGTACCGCTCGTAACAGTCGGAAAGGTAAATGTTCAACCCCTTTCCGCAGTTCCATTATTGACATATTGAGATTTAGAATGTGTTTTAACCGTAATAATTCATGTACCCCACCCGATGGCAAACTGGTTAAGTAAACATCAACTATATTCGGATAGGCGTGATTGTTTTTTTGAGGTAGAGGAAAATGCTTTTCAACCCAAATTTGCACTGTAGTGGAGAGTATGGTTCCATCTTTTATTTGCATGGTTCCTAATCCAATGAGATAAACGGGACTCTCATCATCTCCAAGTGTAATAAAGATTCCCTCTCCACCTCCGTTATCACCAATCAAAAGCAGGCGTGGAGCAAAACGGGCAACTTGATAGGTCTGATTTCTTTCTTCCAATTCGTAGGTGGCATAAAGACTTGGGCTACTAAATTCATGGTGGATCACCAATCCATTTGAACAGAGTAGCAACTGCACATACATACTTGGAAAGGATAAGGATAACGTGAACTCACTCTGTATTTTGTCCACTTCTTCTTGTGTAGCAGGTGGATATATAATTGCTGGTTTTTGAAGGTCAAGGCAATTCAACATGACAAACCTCTCAAATAATTCTCGGGGACAGAGGGCAACTTGGTAGCGAGATATAAATTTTAGCATACGGAGTTTGTCACCGAAATATCACCCCCTTGACATATCATTCCCCTGTCCGTACAGATTTCACCCAAAGTAAACGATTCCGCAATCTAAAATCAACTCATGTTCGCCCGTTTTCGTACTTTACGCGCCCGTTTAATGGTGGCGTTTGCTCTGATGATGGCTTTCACGGTGCTGGTAGTCGGTATTCCTACCGTCTACCTGATTGACCGTGAATTGTCCCGTCAGGTGGAAGCACGGTTGGCGCAGGGAGCAAGTGCCAGCCATGCTTTGCTGGATGCGGAAGTGCGGGAAATACGTGATTTGGTGACTTTAACGAGTGAACGTCCGACCCTGCTCCGATTGGTGAACGAAAACAATGAAGATGCGCTGATTCCATATCTTGAAGCGATACAGACCACTGCCGGATTGAGTAGTATTGCCGTGATGGATGGCACAGGCAAGCCTATCGTGCAACTACCCCTTACCGCTACATTCCCGCTATCAACCATAATGGTAGCACAACCTACTGCCGCTTTTGCGGCGTATGATGGGGCTACTGGCGGGTGGCGGGTTGCCCTTGAAGGACATGCGCCGATTGTAGACAACAACAATACCGTGGTGGGCTATATCTATGAAGAGCGGCAGGTAGCACTTTCTTTTTTGGAACAACTCTTTAACGAAACGGGGTTGTATCATAATCTGGTGATTGGGCAGGATGTTATTCTGGCTTCTGTTCCTCGTCCTGACCTCCTAACGCAAGCGCAAAACAACACCTACTATACCCGTGCGATTCCGTTAACCGACACATCGCAAGGAACCATCGAAAATATATTGGCATTGCCTGTAGATGAAATTACCGTCGCCCGCAATCGTCTGCTTCAATTGATTGGGGGGATTACGGTGGTTGTGACCGTTGGCGCGGCGGGGTTGGGCTATTTGTTGGCACGGCGGGTGACAGCCCCGCTCAAATCATTGGTACGGGCGAGTGCAAGTTTAGGGCGCGGCGACCTGACTACGCCGATTGCTGTACAGGGCGATGT
>CBKYSX010000724.1:0-2858 GCA_966690745.1 uncultured Ardenticatenales bacterium | reverse complement strand
AAGTTACCCTCAACACACTGGCAACCATGATACAGGCACTCATTGATGATGGAATTGTGGTCGTGGCGGCAGCGGGCAATGGCTCGGCAGGCACCACTCCCCAACCGACGGGCACCCCTGCCAATCTCACGGGTGTGATTCCGGTCGGTGCCACCAACGGTGCCGATATGGCATCGTGCTACAGCAACCAATCCTGGTTTAAAGCACCGGGCGGCGATGGGGTTGGTAGTGGGTGTACTACCCCCACCTTTACCCAGTGTGGCACGACCCCGATTAGTTGTATTGTGGGCTATGACCCTACCTCCCCCACGGACTATAGCTACTGGGCGGGTACTTCCTACAGCACTGCCTTTGTCAGCGGCACTGCCGCGCTGATGCTGGAGGTGGATCCAACCTTGACCCCTGCCACGCTTCACACCGTCGTCAACCAATCTATCACTTCCCTGGGACCCATTCTGGATGTTCCTGCCCTTGTGAATGAAGTCCGCTAGGGGATTTACCCCAAGCCCTCAACGCTGTAATGAGCGTTGAGGGCTTTTTTTATGTGGTGTTTCAGCCATGTGGGAAACAAACCTCTTTCCCAAAGGATGCCTCTGCCGGAAATTCCCCAAAACAGCAGTTCATTCCGTAACAGAAGTCCATAACCCCGCTACGGTGTAGAAGGGTGTTGTGGCATTCACCCGAGGTACTATGAGCGCGAATCGTCAGATTTACCGTTCCGATGCGGTTGCCCGGTATGTGGCGGCGCGGCAAGAAACTATATTGCCGCGCATGGTGCGCCCCCGCACCATCGGATATTTATGGGCAGGGTTATTGCTTCTTATGATTGTCAGTCTGGGAGCATGGTGGACAGAGATTCCGTCCTATCAGGCAGGGCTGGGAACCATCATTGTTCCTACCGATGCCAGTACCTCTACGCAGGTCGTGGCATTTTTCCCTGCCGAACGTCAACCGGTGCTTACGATTGGCGAAGCGTTAATTGTGACCATGCCGAGTGGTGAGCGACTGATTCTCCATATTCAAGAGGTATCCGATACCCCTCTTAGTCCTGCCGTGGTACGAGCACGATATGGTGCTCATGTGGATAGCAATACCGTGCGTGTTCCGGTACTGGTTGCCACGGCTTCTGTAGACCCCGCCCTGTTAGCTGCCCCCGGCACACGGTGGGACGGAAGCATTTTGCCCGTGGAAGCGCAAACGGGGACGTACCGTCTTATTTCGATCATTCCGGTGATTGGTGCCTGGTTCCAATGACCTGTGTCGAGGGAGGAAATGGTCACCGCCATTTCCCCGGGGAGAGTTCCTTATGAAAAGTGTGTGGACCTTCAGGTCTCCGATACCGATTCCGGCCCCTTTGCGCCATCTTTTGGGTAGTGTATCACGGCAGATTCAAAATTTTTCGCCGCGGCGGGTTCCGGTGTTGATGCAAATGAATGCGGTGGAATGTGGCGCGGCCTGTCTGGCGATGGTGTTGAGCTACCACGGACGCCAGACCACTGTGGGCGATTGCCGCAGTGCGTTTGGCACAGGACGGGATGGTGTCACGGCTCGTACCCTTGCCCAGGCAGGACGCGAACATGGCTTACGCGTCCGCGCCTACAGTGTTCAGGGAGACTTAAACGATTTTCAATACGTTGCCCTCCCCGCGATTGTCCACTGGGACTTTAATCATTTTGTGGTGGTCGAACGGTGGTCGCCCAAAGGGGTTGAGATCGTTGACCCGGCGCGGGGACGATTACAACTCACCCGTGAGGAATGGGCAACCGGATTTACAGGGGTGGTCTTGTCCATGACACCGGGGGCGGAATTTACCCGCCGTCGCTATGCCCTACACAGCTCGTGGCGCACCTATCTCAGTGGGCTTCTGGCGTTGCCCGGAACCTCCCCGCTGCTGGGTCAAGTGCTGGGGGCGTCGCTCGTCCTGCAATTCTTCGGGTTACTGGTTCCCCTGCTCACCAAAGTATTGCTGGATCAGGTACTACCCTATCACCTCACCGACCTGATGGCGATGCTGGCATTGGGGATGGGGTTACTCGTGGTGGGGCAAACCCTGACCGCCTATCTCCGCTCCAACCTGTTGATTTATCTTCAGGCGCAACTGGATAGCCACATGATGCTTGGCTTTTTTGAGCATTTGCTGTCCTTGCCCTTTCGCTTTTTCCAGGAGCGCAGTGTGGGCGATTTGCTCATGCGCCTCGCCAGCAACAGTACCATCCGCGAAACGTTAACAGGACAAACGCTTGCGATTTTACTGGACGGGTTATTTGTGCTCGTTTATCTGCTCTTGCTTCTGGGCATTGACCCCCGCTTCGGCGTCCTGGTCGTCCTATTGGGGGCAATTCAGGTGATCGTGGTGCAAGCCAGTCTGCCCAAAGTACAGGGGTTGGTGCAACGGGATCTGGCGGCACAGGCGGAAAGTCAAAGTTATCTGGTGGAGGCGTTAAATGGGATTGCCACCCTTAAAGCCGCCGGAGCCGAGCCGCGTGCTTTTGAAACATGGTCCAACCTGTTCTTTAAGCAGTTGAATGTTGCCCTGGCACGCCAACACCTCTCCGCATGGCTTGAAACCATTATGCTTTTCTTGCGGGTGGTGGCGCCCCTTGCCCTGTTGTTGTTTGGCGCGATGCGGGTGTTAGAAGGGGCACTCACCCTTGGAACGATGCTGGCGTTAAACGGAGTCGCCTCCGCGTTTCTTTCTCCGCTCACCTCGCTTGTTACCAACTTACAGCGGTTACAGGTGGTAGGGGCCCATCTGCAACGGCTGGCGGATGTGATGGAAGCCGAGCCGGAACAAGTGATAGAACAAACCCAACCGGCACCCCCTTTAACCGGAACGATTGACATTCAAGATGTCAGTT
>CBKYSX010000723.1:0-2861 GCA_966690745.1 uncultured Ardenticatenales bacterium | reverse complement strand
TTACCTGAAAGCATGATTTACCGCCAGCCATTCCCCGGTCCGGGGTTGGCAGTACGGATTATCGGGGAAATTACGCCCGAGCGGGTCGCCACTTTGCAAGGCGCGGATTCGGTCGTGCGGGAAGAAATCGAAGCGGCGGGGTTGGGCAATCCCGAATCGGTCTGGCAATATTTTGCTGTGTTGACCCCGCTTCATACCGTTGGCGTGATGGGGGACGGGCGTACCTACGGCAATGTGGTTGCCGTGCGTGCCATCGCCAGTAGCGATGGGATGACGGCGGATTGGGCGCGTCTGCCCCATGATCTCCTTGCAAAAATCTCCTCCCGTATTGTCAACGAAGTGCCGGGGGTCAACCGTGTGGTTTATGACATCACCAGCAAACCCCCCGCAACGATTGAGTGGGAATAACAACGTTGGGTGGTGTGGGGTCATTGGCAAGCACATGAAACCAGCCCCGTGGCTTTAGCCGTTGCCGCCAACCCCCGCCATTTTGGAACGGGGGCGGGTCTTTAAAGATGGTTGAATGGCTCTTCATTCCGATGACCCGCCCCTACGAGACAACGTTTGGGGTTAGGTTGTATGGAATTGATAAATGTAGGTAATTAGCCCGGGGTGTCGGGAATGCGGGACACGACAAACCGACAATGGGAAGATCGTATCATGCACCATGCACCCCTTTTTAGGAGGCAATCCCCATGACCATCACCGGTGACGTTTTGATGCCTCTGCCATATGAAGACGCGCCAACAGGGACCCCATCGGCGGACGAGCTTTCGGCTCGCAGTTTGGACGATGCACCCGACACGACAACGCGGGAACTTGCGCCCGATCTGCCCCCCATGAATGATGCCGAAGGGGTTGCTCCGTTAATGGGGTCGCCCGTTAGCCGCCCCCGCTACCCCGACCCCACCGGCAACCGGGGGTTAGAAGCGGATACCAGCCGTCCTTCTGTAATTCCGGGGGATGATGCCGGAACCCGCGACATCCCCGATGTTTTACTACCCCCCGTCGCTCCGCCCGACCCGCGTGTCGTGCCGATTGATGCCGCGACCGGGCAGAAAATCAGCGAAGTGGTGACCAAAAAAGACCTTGCCACCCTCAAAAAGGCAATCAGCGACCTGTACGAACGCACCACCACCGAACTCGCGCCCAATTCTGCCAAAGCCGCCCTCGCGCTGGGGTGGTTGAGTGAAGCCCGCGCTATCGGGTTGGGTCGCCCCGAACAGTACCCGATGGCGGAACTGCGCGTCGCGCAAACCCGCACCCTGTTAGAACAATTTAAACAGAGCCATGAAGCCGTAGCCCAACACGCACGGGGATTGGTCGTCGCCAATATCGGATGGCTCATCCTGTTCGGCGCGTTGTTCTTCTGGGATCAATGGGTGCAAGCGGGCGGCTTTCCTGCGCTCAACCTTAAAGCGGTATCGGATATTTTTCCGCCCTGGCTCTGCGTTCTGGCGGGGGGGTTGGGGGGTGCGTTGGCGGCATTGGTTGCGTTGGGGCGGGTGATTAGTCGCCGTGAATTTAACGCCGACGACAATTTGGATTATTACCTGAATGGTTTGAAAGGGGCATTGCTGGGCGGTGTTACCTATTACCTGATTTTAGGGGGCTTTGTCACGGCGGCGGCGACATCGGGCATAAACGTTGCCGCCGGAATGGAGGGCGGCTCTCTGCTGGATAGTATGCAGGCAGGGGCATCGGAAAGCCCTCTCTTTATCGT
Source organism: uncultured Ardenticatenales bacterium (assembly GCA_966690745.1). GTDB lineage: Bacteria > Chloroflexota > Anaerolineae > Ardenticatenales > Ardenticatenaceae > CBKYSX01. Next base: position 1,138 of record CBKYSX010000723.1, on the reverse strand, counting down.
GATTGCCTTTGTGGCAGGGCTGGCACAACAACGACTACTGGGTCTATTGGGACGAATCTGGAATCAGCGCACGGGCGATAGCGACCCTACCCCCAATGCGCTTCCGACTGACGATCTTGCCCATGTTCCGGTTCCCGCCGCCGATGTGCCGGTTGCTATAGACGTTCAAGAGGATGGGGAGCAACTTCCGCAACCAACGGGTGGTGGAGCAGGCTAAGCAAAGCCGATATTTGTGAGGGGTATAGCAAAGAGACAAAACAGTGTGCCATCTCATCCAATTTCAAAAAATCTTCGTATACTTAGGGAATACCATCCCTATTTCTATACAGAATACTCGCACCCAAAGGAAATTTTGTGAACGACCCCAACCGTACGGACGAAGATCTCCTTCATGCCGTTGCCCAACGGGATGTTCATGCACTTGAACTTTTATATGATCGCCACGCTACCACCATTTATAATTTGGTCTTTCGGATTGTAAAAGATGGAACCGTGGCGGAGGGCATTATGCAAGAAACCTTCCTGCAAGTGTGGCAAAAAGCCCATGAGTATGCAGGAACAGGTGTAGGCGCGGCGTGGATGTTTCGCATTGCCCGCAACAAATCGCTTGATCAATTGCGCCGCAATAAAGCCCGTCCCGTTTCTGCCGAAAAAGCCATTGAAGAACATTACGGGCTTTCCGATGCACCATCGGATGGAGCCGGTTTGACCGCCGTTGAAGCCGCTGTCGAAAGAAATTACAGTCGCGGCTACATTCGTGCCGCCCTCGCTCAAATTCCTCCCGAACAACGCCTCTGTCTGGAACTTGCCTATTTTGAAGGGATGAGCCAGAGCCAAATTGCCGAATACACCAACACACCCCTTGGCACCATCAAGACGCGGGTTCGTATGGGAATGCAAAAATTGGAACATATTCTCCGTACTTACGGATTTCGGGGAAGCGAGGATGTAGAATAACCTACTTTCGACAAACCCTTGACGTAAAAAGGCGATTTTGGGCAAAGGTTCTGCAAAGCCTGAACGAAGATTGCAAAGTGTCATTAAGTTAGGTAAACTTGCCTAAATGCCCCATCCAAACGAATCGTGGATGCGTCAAGTGTGATGTAGGCTACTCATCCCCGTCAGCCTCATTTTGCCA
>CBKYSX010000722.1:0-2864 GCA_966690745.1 uncultured Ardenticatenales bacterium | reverse complement strand
TCTTTGTGTCCTCTGTGTCCTCTGTGGTGAATTTGTCGTTTCCCGCGCCTTGTATCCCGTTCGTACGACAGGGCGAAGAATCCGTCATGCCCCACGCCCACCCGTCAACCATCGCCTGGCATTCCCCAATCCCGGCACGTAACAAACACGGGCGGATGCTGTCGCCCCTACAATCTTCCCCTCTCCACGATGGAGAGGGGGTCGGGGGGTGAGGTTGTGCATCCACAAAAGTGGTATGGTGTCACCCCCCAAGGTGGTCGTAGACGGGTTTGTTGGTAAAGCTTATAATAAAGCCTATTGTAAAATGCAGGGGGTGGGGAATGATATGCCATTTTCTCGTTTCCCGGTTCACCCTTCCCCATTCCCGAACTTTGCCGTGCAAGAATCCGATAGAATGCCCCCGCCAACGATGGTATGCTGATGGAACCAAAGCGAAACAACCGACCCAAAGCATTACGCCGTTTCGGTGTCCTGCTTTCTGCGTCCTGAAACGAGGTTCCCATGAATACTATTACGCTTGACCATTACCATCGAGCCGTTGCCGAACGGGATGAACGGTGGAACGGGCGATTTGTCTATGCTGTGAAATCTACCGGGATTTATTGCAAACCGGGGTGCCCATCGCGCCGCCCGAACCCGGAACAGATTCGCTTTTTCGATACCTGTTCCGACGCTGAAGCCGAAGGGTTCCGTGCCTGTTTGCGCTGTCAGCCCAAAGGCGGGGAAGAGCCGCATACGGGATGGGTCGCCGAAGCCTGTACGCTGTTGGCGCAGGAAGATGCGCCCTCGCTGGAAGTATTGGCGGCGCGGTTCAATTACAGCCCGACCTATGTGCAAAAGACCTTTAAGCGGTTACTCGGGGTGTCGCCACGCCAATATGCCGAAGAGCAACGTCTGCAACGGTTTAAGGTGGAACTGCAATCCGGGACCCCGATTGCCGAAGCGGTCTATGCGGCGGGGTATGCGGGCAGTAGCGCGGTGTACGAAGCCAATGGCGCACGGTTGGGCATGACCCCTGCCGAATACCGCCGCAACGGACGCGGCAAAATGGTGTCCTATGTTACTGTTCCCTGTGCGCTGGGGGTGCTGTTGGTGGCGGGAACGGAACGGGGCATTTGTTCGGTTTGTATCGGGGACAATGAAGCCGAACTGGTCGAAAATTTACAACATGAATTTGCCTTCGCCACCCTCAATGCCGATACGGGGCGATTGGCGGCATACGTGACAGCGATTTTGCACCATTTGGAAGGGTCCTTGCCCCATTTAGACCTGCCCACCGATGTGCAAGCCACCGCCTTTCAACGGCGGGTGTGGGAAGCCCTGCGAACGATTCCCTATGGCGAAACCCGCACCTATGGCGATGTGGCGCAGATGATCGGGCAACCAAAGGCAGTACGCGCCGTTGCCCGCGCCTGCGCCACCAACCCGGTGGCACTGGTGAATCCCTGCCACCGCGTGATTCGTAGCGACGGAAGCATGGGCGGCTATCGCTGGGGGGTCGAGCGGAAAAAAGTATTGTTAGAAACAGAAAGCGGAAAGCAGAAAGCGGGCTGAAACCACTGCAAACAGAAATCCTTGTAGGGGCGGGTCACAAGTTCCATTTTGGGAGTTGTGACCCGCCCGCCGAAACTCTGATCTTTGTGGTTACAAAATAGCCGTTTCTGCTTTCTGCGTCCTGCGTACCGGAGTATCTATGAGTACTGATAGTCGTAACAATCAAATCATTGTCGGGCTGGCGTTGCTGGCGGTCTATATCATCTGGGGGTCAACCTATCTGGGGATTGAGTTGGCGTTGAACGGCGGCTACCCGCCGATGCTGATGGGCGGCATTCGCTTTATGATTGCCGGGGTGCTGTTGCTGGCGTTTCTGGCTGTACGCGGCACGAAACTGCCCACCCCGCGCCAATGGTTCAATTCCGCCATTATCGGGATTCTGCTGTTGGTGGGGGGCAACGGCGGTGTGATGCTGGCGGAACATTGGCACGTTTCGACCGGGCTGGCGGCGGTAGTCGTTGCCGGGGTTGGTATCTGGGCGGCACTCTTTTCCCTGCTCTTCGGGCGTTCCCCCTCCAAATTAGAATGGCTCGGCTTGATTGTCGGGATTAGCGGGGTGGGGTTGCTCACCTTTCAAGGCGACCTGAGCACCAACCCGCTTGGCGCGTTGGTGTTGGTAGGCGGAACTATGTGTTGGGCGTTCGGTGCCGTTTACAGCCAGCGCATTGATATGCCCAAGGGGTTAATGTCCAGTGCCGCGCAAATGATTACGGGGGGGATTGCCTTCTTCGGGTTAGGCGCGCTGTTGGGTGAACAATTTACCACCATTCCCACATTGGAAGGGACGATGGCGGTTGGCTATCTGATCGTCTTTGGGTCGCTGATGGGCTTCACTGCCTTCACCTATCTGGTGCAAAACGTTAAGCCTGTGCTGGCGACCAGCTACGCCTATGTCAACCCGATTGTCGCCACCCTGCTCGGTATCTGGTGGCTGGGCGAAACGATTACCCCGACGGGTATTGTTGCCATGATAGTCATTCTGGGGGGGGTTGCCCTGATTGCGGCGGGGCGCGAAAAAATCAAACCCCCCGCGCCGCCCGTTCCCGCCCCCGCTCAATCGTTGAGTGAGGTCGGCGGGGATTGAGTGTAGTGAGTATTGGGTATTGAGAACACAACCTCCAATGTTGCCTTGCTTCATTGGGAGCTACCCGAAAGCGAACGACATAAGCCGTAAGTCGTTGTCGTTCAGCTTATTAGTAGCCGCCGGTGAAGCAACGCGGAACCGGCGGACGGCGGATTCAATATCTATAAACGTTACGCAATTGAGGCTAAAAATAATCCCCCGCGGGGGATTATTTTTAGCCTCATCG
>CBKYSX010000721.1:0-2868 GCA_966690745.1 uncultured Ardenticatenales bacterium | reverse complement strand
CTTGGAAGGCTAGAGCATTACCACTATGCTATACCCGCATACTTATAGGTCACTTCTAGTGCATTTATTTTCGCATAAAATGACTTTTTGTCAAGAAAGAGTAGTCGGGGTGACGGGATTCGAACCCATGACTTCAACGTCCCAAACGTTGCGCGCTACCGGACTGCGCCACACCCCGTTATGAAATATGAGTATACCATTCTTCTTGAATTCTGTCCATCCAAGCCTGAAGGCGCGAACGGAAGTAGGTATCTCCTACCGCTACTGTAAAAACACCATGAATAGAACGCCATTGCCTGCCTGATAACTGTCCACTATTGGATTTTCGGATCGTTTTAATAGTATCAGGAGATATATGAAGTAGTGTCCCCCAGAACTTTTTGATTTCGTTTTCATCGTTGTCAATGTGAAGTTGCACGGAACAATAGGTTTTGTTCCGAGTGATTCGATTCACCCAGTAATAACCAATCTGAACAATACGTGGATTGGAATTAGCAATGCTTACCATGTTTCGGTCACGCCGATATCCCTCCGCCATGTACAACACCACAAAATCCCGAAAGGTCGGTTCTTGAATCAGCATCGGATACTCTTCCAACCCCTGCTGATACGCCGCATCCCGCTTTTTTTGGCATTTTCGCGGTTCGCCTCGCTTGCCCTCAGATGGTTTAGTTTTTTGCTCCGCCCCAACGGTATATCCTTGATCCAGTAATAAACCGTCGTACGCGACAATCCCAGCCGTTCGACGATCTCATCCAGTGATAGGTGATAGTGTTGGCGCAATTCAATTGCTTTCGTGCGGAGGTGCTCTTCGTGCATTGTGCTCCTAAAAAAGAGAGTGTTACAAGATATAGGAGATAGTTCAAGCCAATTTATTGCCACATACCCTTTCAAAATAGGAAAATTGGGGCACCACCAAAATAAAAACGAGTTTCCAATTTAGAAACTCGCTTTTCACCCTATCCAAAAAGATTATGAAGATTTGATTGCCCACGCAAAAGTGGGCGGCGGTGGGGGAGGAATGGCGACCCGTTCGACTTCCGTTGTGGCGCGGCGGCGAAGCAATTCAAGATGCAAACTTTTTTCGCCCATCGTCATTGCCCAATGATGATTGGCGGCAAATATCGGCTTCATAACAAAGGAGAGATATTTTAGCAAGGGTTTATCAGCACGTACCCGCCAATCATAAATCACATTGAAATAATCTTTATCAGGGGTAATCGTCCATATCCCTGTACCATTAAAATCCCCTTCTGCTTCCAATGCCACGCGGAGGGGACGGTCTACTTCAGTCACGCGGAATTTCCAGCGAAGCGTGTAGGGGAGCCATCCTTTGGTGTAAAGGTCTATCACTTTTCCCACCCCCTTTTCATCGCCCGGCTCTACCTCTTTGACATCCAGATAGACCGAGGGCCACCACCGTTTCAACGCGGGACCATCGCCCAGAATATCGGCAATTTCATCAGGGGTCGCGGCAAACCGCCATCGGGTTTGGAACACATAATCATTGGTAGACATGGGGGAACCTCTACATCACAGAAGATGACTCTGTCGTCATTATACAAGCGCAAAAGTAGGTTGAATACCCCGTAAAGTAAGGATTAAGAGATACACATTTGAGTTTAGGGACAATTCCCAACGGGAATGCTCTCTAAACATGTTTTTCTTTTGAAGTAGGTATCTATAATTCACAGGCATAAAAAAAGCGCGTGTGCTTAACACACGCGCTTTGCTACATCAGGTCAGCTTACCAACTTGCCAGCGAACGGGAATCGGCGGTGGCGTGAGTGGATTCCTCGCCTTCCAAATCGGAAAGATACTTCTCCGCTTGCATCGCGGCTTTACAGCCTTCACCCGCGCTCGTGATGGCTTGCCGGAAAATCGGGTCTGCCAATTCGCCCCCGACAAAGACCCCCGGAATACTGGTACGCTTCCGGTCATCTACAATCAGGTAGCCCTGTTCATCCATCTCCAACTTACCTTTGAACAGGTCGCTGTTGGGCAAGTGTCCCACGTAGATGAAAACCCCATCCACAGGAATTTCTTCGGTTACACCTGTTTCAAGGTTTCGCGTCTTCGCAGTAACAACCTTTTTGCCATTCTCCGTTACCCCGTTCACTTCCTCCACCACTGTATTCCAGACAAATTCCATTTTAGGGTTGGCAAATGCACGTTCCTGTAGCAGTTTCCCGGCACGGAGCGTATCGCGGCGGTGAAGTACCCGAACCCGTTTGGCGAATTTGGTCAAGAAGGTGCCTTCCTCAATCGCGGAATCGCCACCTCCCACCACAATCACCTCTTTGTCGCGGAAAAAAGCACCGTCACAGGTCGCACAATAGGAAACACCATAGCCCGTAAACTCTTTTTCGCCCCCTTCGGTTTTCACAACATGGAAAGGTGCGCCAAATTCAATATCAGCGACGGAATCCCACACCATTTCCGCGCCAAATTTTTCCGCCTGCGCCTTCATTTTCTCAACCAGTTCCGGTCCCTGAATACCATCGGGGAAGGCAGGGTAATTTTCGACATCGGCGGTCGTGGCAATTTGCCCGCCAAATTCATAGCCCGTAATGACCACCGTATTCCGGTTGCCTCGTGCCGCATACAATGCCGCCGTCAATCCGGCAGGACCGCTTCCAATAATCAGAATATCCACGTCACGCATCTGGAGTGCTCCTTCACAGAACAAAACTATCGGTACAATATTGAAAGGTGAGTACAATAGCACTCACCTTTCACACTATAATTATACCACGCAATGCAAAAAAGCACATGCGTCATGGAACGTGAGAGTGTCTATCGGCGAAACGATACCTGTAGGGGCGTACCCTTGTGGCCGCCCGTTTCGGGCTTCGGATTCCTTCTTTT
>CBKYSX010000720.1:0-2870 GCA_966690745.1 uncultured Ardenticatenales bacterium | reverse complement strand
TGTCCTTATGTTGCGTGAAACGCGCTTGCAATGGCATGATACAGTGATTCCGGCGCGGCGGTATCCGGTAGACCCGCCACTTGTCCATCTCCCAGTTCGACAATGAACCAACGCCCGTCTTCATGTTGGGCAATATCCATCGTGAAGCAACGGCTTGGAATCCGGCGGGCAACCCCACGGAACGACTCCAAAGGTGGAGGCTCAATCGCATAATCACCCTCTTCCCAATAGGGAAGGGTTAAAACAATGTCGCCATCCAGAACGAAACAGCGATATTCTACCGTAAGTGGCATTCCGCTTTTAGAATGGGTGGTGAGGGGGCGGAAGGGGAGGTATTCGCGGAAGACCAATCCTTCGTTCAAATCCTCTCCTTGCAATTCCAGAAATCGTTGTACCACCCGTTCCACATGAGCAGTATCAGAAGCCGAGGGAATAAAACAGGCTTCTGCCCATTCATGTTTACGCGATTTGACATAATCTTTAAGAATAAGTGATTTATCTCCGAACGGGGTGAGTGCCGCTATGACCTTTTCCATCGAAAAGGTTTCGTCGTAGGGCACCCAGACCGATGGAGCAGTATAGGATTCAATCAGGGGATAATTTTCGGGTGAGTAATGGCAATGGCGATAGGCGGCGGGGTCGTTGATCAGGGTTAGCCCCTTACTCTGCAACGCCTCGTATAAAGCGGTGTACTGCGCGGGAGTCATCATCCATCCGCGAAACAGACACAGGTCCCCATCTTCGCTGAAGGGTACAGCGGTAATTGCGGCGAAGGGTCGTGCTTCATGGACCAATCGCTCAAAATTAATCAGATGATATGATAACCCTACCGCTTCGGCGGCGGCAACTTCCGTCGCATACATCGTATCCGGGGAACGGGGCGCAAACGGGTCGCCACAAAATAAAATCTGCATTTTATCTCTATTGTTTTTCGACGTAATCCGCCAACAACTGTAATTCTTGTTGGTAAAGGCGGGGGTTAAAGCGGGGAATCACCAATCGTTCAATCAATCCCTGAATGCCGGAGGCGGCTTTCATATCGGTGGTGATAGTGACGCGGCACCTGGTTCCATCCTCTACGGGGTCAAAGAAAAATTTGGTGACAACGCTCCCATCTACTTCGGTTTCTACCAACACCCGCCCCGGCTCCGGCTCGGACACCGTTTGATGAAAGGTGCGTTTGGAGCCGAAAACCTCCATATCAAAAGTCATTTCCGTTCCCGCCCCCTTGCCTCCTTTTTTCACCATCAGATTTTTGAAATAGGGCTTGGGCAAAATGGCGGGATGTCCCACGTGATAATCGGAAATCACGGCATGAACGGCGGCGGGGGTGGCGTTAATAACACGGCTCATCTCGACGTGAATATTGCTCATAAAGGTATTGCATCGTCCGTATTGCGTATCACTAACAGGCAACCGGACGTGAAGAAATGGTGTATAAGCCGTTGGGTATAGTATCACGAATCAGGAGAATAGCCATACAAAAAAGAGAGAAACGACCGAACGTTTCTCTCTTTTTATTAAGCCGGTATGCGGGATTTAATCGTCAAAATCGTCATCATCATCATCTTCAAGCGGCGGCATTTCTTGTATCATGCCGGGATGAAGAAATTTGTGACGATACAAGGTTGCCAGCCGATCCATCAGGGTGCGTTGTTGCATGGAGGCAAAGCGTGGGTCCAGCCGTGCCGCGTGTTGGTACGCCGATTGTGCATCCTGCTTCCGTCCCATGAAATGGAAACAGATGCCCAACCCGTTATAGGCGGGGGCACTGTTTGGCTCCATCGCTAAGACCTGCCGGAAGGCGGAAAAGGCTTCTTCGATGTTGCCTTCTTTAACGTGGTTCACGCCTTTGTCGTACAGATCCACAGCAAGCAAGTTCATGGGAATAGAGGTATGGGTGGGGATGTAGGTATATTCGTATGCGCTCATGGCTCCTGCCTTAGACGGCTCACACCGCCGTCTTCTCGCCACGCCCGGGGGGTTCGCGTAACGTGGCAGAGTCTATGATGTGCGCCAAAAGTGGACGCAAAGGAGTATCCGGTACTGATACTCCTATTCGATTGGCAACCGCACTGCGCGACGCAACCGCCTACCGCGGGGGTGAAACGTTCCCAAACAACCGTTCTTGTTCCAAATACGCCGCAACGTTACGCGCTACCCGTTCGGCTGTGGGCTGTTCGCCCGGAACAAAGGATTTATTGGTAATCATTTCGTACGCACGGATATACCGTTCCGCCGCCGCCACCGCCATATCCTCCGGTAATGGGGGTGGGGTGCCTTCCCCGCGATATCCACTTGCGGCATATTGTAACCTCACAAACTCTTTGTCGAAATTCTCTGGCTCCTCGCCCCGTGCTTTGCGTTCCGCATAGGACGCGGCGAACCAAAAACGGCTGGAATCAGGCGTATGAATTTCGTCAATCAGCGTGACCTCCCCATCCGGCGCGACCCCAAATTCGTATTTGGTGTCTACCAGAATTAAACCACCCCTTGCGGCGATGGCTTGTCCCCGCTTAAAGAGTTTGAGTGCCGCGTCGCTTATCCGTTGCCACTGTTCCGTTGTAACCAACCTCCGTTCCAAAACTTCAGCAGGCGTAATCTGTTCGTCGTGTCCGCCGTCGGTGGCTTTGGTCGTGGGTGTAATGATGGGGTAGGGGAGCGGATCGTTCTTCGTTAGCCCATCAGGGAAATCGTACCCGTAAATCGTGCGATTTCCGAGACTATATTGGTACCAGAGCGCGGTAGTCGTTACGCCCGTAATGTAGCCCCGCACGACTACTTCTACGGGCAGTGCCTGACATTCGATGGCGACACTAACGTTGGGGTCGGGTACATCCAGCAGGTGATTGGGAATGATGTCGTGACTT
>CBKYSX010000719.1:0-2889 GCA_966690745.1 uncultured Ardenticatenales bacterium | reverse complement strand
GTGGCAAACCCCGCCAATGCCGCCGCCTCTCCTTTTGGCTGGCATGATACCGATGGCGTAAGCGGACCCGAATTTACCACCACGCAGGGCAATAATGCCCATGCCTACACCGATACCGATGCCAACAACATTCCGGACGCAGGTTCCAGCCCGGATGGAGGTGCGGGATTGCTCTTTGATTTTCCTGTGGATTTCACCCAACCCCCAAGTGCCTACCGCCCCGCCGCCGTTAGCCATTATTTCTACTGGACGAACCTCATGCATGATATTCCCCATATCTATGGTTTTGATGAGGCGGCGGGCAATTTTCAGGAAAATAACTATGGCAACGGGGGAATGGGTAGCGATTATGTAAATGCCGAAGCGCAGGAAGGGACAGGCACGAATGGCGGCATTTTCTTCACCCCGCCGGATGGCTCCAATCCCCGGATGCAGATGTATATCTGGACGTTCACTACTCCCCACCGGGATGGGGTCTTCGACAACGGTGTAACCGCCCATGAATACGGGCATGGAATTAGCAATCGTTTGACGGGGGGACCTGCGAATGTGTCATGTTTGCAAAATGCGGAACAAATGGGCGAAGGGTGGAGCGATTGGCAGGCATTAAGCCTTACCATGCTACCGAGCCATACTGCCACCACACCGCGTAGTATCGGCACTTACCTTCTGGGGCAACCCCCCACCGGAGCGGGTATTCGCATTGCGCCCTATACCACCGATTTTGCCCTCAATAATTACACCTATGCCAACCTGCCCACGGTGAGCGGCTCCCATAATATCGGCTTTGTCTGGGCAACCATGTTGTGGGAGATGAATTGGGAACTGATTGCCGCGCACGGCTTTAACCCTGATATTTACGGTGCGCCCAATTCAGGAGGCAACAACCTTGCCTATAAATTGGTGCAGGACGGGATGGCAATTCAACCCTGTTCGCCCGGATTTGTAGATGGACGCAATGCCATTTTGACAGCGGACATGGTTTTGACCGGGGGCGCAAACCAATGTCGGATTTGGGCGGCGTTTGCACGGCGCGGTTTGGGGGCAACTGCCAGCCAGGGGTCATCCAACAGCACGACGGATGGCACGGCGGCATTTGATGTGCCTGCTCCATGTGGCGGCGGCACCCCTACGCCAACGCCGACTACGGTTCCGCCCACCCCTTCCCCCACTCCCAGCCATGTAACGTTGACCCCTACCCCAACACCCAGCCCGATGCCACCCACTTTAACACCGACCAATACAACCGTTCCTGCCACGATGACTCCGACACCGACAGGAATTCCGGCGACCCCTACCCCGACCACGATTCCTGCGACGGGCACACCCACCGCCACACAGATTCCGCCCACCGCCACCGCAACGGAGACTGCCGCCACGCCTACGCCCACCATGACAGGCGTTCCGGCAACCGCCACGCCCAGCCCCACAAGAACGATTGTCGCCGCCACGCCCACCGCCACCCCAACGAAGGGGATAACCCTATTAAAGTTGTATCTCCCTTCGATTCGTCGCGATTAGGAAATCTAAAAAGCAGAAGGGCAATGTTTCCATTACCCTTCTGCTTCTATACTCCATAAACGTATCAACCCCGCACCTGCTTCCGTTCTACTCGCCGTTCTCCGATCCCTTCCAGCACCTCCGCCAGTTGCGCGATGCTTTCCAGATTGTGAACGGTAAGAAAGTCATCAATATGGGGCAATGCCGCCACCATGCCACGTTGAATCGGCTCATACCCCTTCATCCCCATCAAAGGATTCAGCCAGATCAACCGGTGGCTGGAGCGTTGTAACCGCCCCATTTCGTGGCGCAATTCCTCCACATTTCCGCGATCCAGCCCATCGCTAATCACGATGACCACTGCCCCGCGCCCCAACACCCGCCGCGCCCATTTATAATTAAAAGTCTTAATCGCTTCCCCGATTTTCGTTCCGCCCGACCAATCCTGCACCGCCGTGCTCACTTCATCCAATGCCACATCCACATCTTTGAAACGCAAATGATGGGTAATACGGGTCAGCCGTGTGCCAAAAACGAAGGTTTCTACATCCCCCATATCGTGGCTGAAGGCGTGCATAAAATGCACCAACATCCGCGAATAGCGTTCCATCGAACCGCTAATATCGCACAACAGCACAATCGGGCGCGGTTTGCTTTTCCGTTCGCGCCAGCGCAACACCAGCGGTTCGCCGCCATAGCGCAGATTGTCCCGCGTCACCCGCCGCAAATCCAATTTACGCCCCGCCGCCGCCATTCGGCTCCGCCGCGTCCGCCGTTCGCTCACCTTCCACGCCATTTTGGTCAGTGCCGCTTTTGCCGCCTGTACCTCTTCCCATGTCATTTTGGCAAAATCTTTTTCGCGCAGAACCTCGGTGGCACTCCACGATGGAACATCCTCTTCCCTTTCTTCCTCTTCTTCCTGTGCCGCCACCAATGGCGTAAGAAAACCGGGCAAGCGGGGCATCTGGCGCGGCGGCTCGTTTTTGCGTTTGTTGGGGTCTATCGCAAACGGTTCGGGGGAACGCCAGTACAAACGAAACGCCTGGTCAAATAATTCGTAATCCTCATGGCGCACAATCAACATCGCCCGCGCCGCCGCGTAAAAATCCCCTTTATGAATAATCGCAATATGTTCCAACCCCCGCGCCAATTCCAGCAATTGGTTCAGGCTCACGGTGATACCCATCAGGCGCAACAATCGCCCGAAGCGCATCAAATGCCCCAGCAAATGCCCTTTGGCTTTCCGTTGTGGATACTCGTCCATCCAGCCGTTGTTCATAAATGTATAGTGGGGGATTGGTGCGGCCCAGAGAGAGGGAAGAAACCAAAAAAAATCTTTTTTTTTGTTTTCCCCTTCATCTTCCCCCTTCTACGCTTGTCTCCCCATGC
>CBKYSX010000718.1:0-2894 GCA_966690745.1 uncultured Ardenticatenales bacterium | reverse complement strand
ATTGCGCTTGGTTACAACGTTTCCAGCACCAGTACCTATCCTTCGCTTCGGTATGCGGTTCGTAGCGTAGATGACCCCTTGGGAACGCTTCGTACGGAATCGGTCATTCTGAATGGCAACGCTTCACAGACCAATACCAATCGCTGGGGCGATTATAGTGCGATGAGCATTGATCCTGCGGATGGCTGTACATTCTGGTTTACCGGGGAAATGATGCCCCTCGGTGGCGGCGCATGGACCACTCAAATCGGAGCCTTTGCGCTGGAAGAATGTTCTACACCGACGGCTGTCACGCTCAACACGCTTTCCGCAACCAACGAATCGTCGTGGTTCTGGCTGGGCGGGGTTGCATTAATGGCGCTTGCCGGAATCGTGCTGGCACGTAAACGCTAAATGTTTTTCTACCCAAAACGCCCATGCACTTTTGCATGGGCGTTTTGTTTCCTGCTTTCTCATGTTAAGACGACTTCGCTTTATCTGGCATTACTTTCGCAAACAGGTTCCGTGGGATACCAATCAGACCCCGCCGGAAGTCATTGACTTCGTGGCGAACTACGCGCCGGGACGGGTGTTGGATTTGGGGTGTGGGACGGGAACCAATGTGATTTATCTGGCGCAACAGGGCTGGGAAGCAGTGGGCGTAGATTACGTACCGCAAGCGATCAATGATGCACGCCGCAAAGCCAGTACCGCAAAGGTGAAAGCCGATTTTTATCAGGGGGATGTTACCCGCTTAGACAAACTGCCCCTCACCCCCGGCTTTACCTATTTTTTAGATGTGGGGTGTTTTCATACGTTAGATGAAGAGGGGCAACGCCGCTATGCCGCCACCTGCGCTCAACTTGCCGCACCGGGGGCGTGGCTAATGCTGTACGCCAGTTTTCCCCACATCGGAAAATCAGGGTATCGCCTGGGCGTGACCCCCGAACAGGTCGCGGAACGATTCGTGCCCTATTTTACCGTTGACCATGCCGATTACGGGGCGGATACGGGGGGCGGTTGGCAAAGGGCATGGTATTGGTTGAGAGCCACTAACATATAACAGTTAGCTCTGCGCTGTAGTTTCGGAGCTCTTTATCTGGTGAATGGGTATCCTTGCGATAAGGCGGGTTCCTTCCCCGATGGTTGATTCCACATCCAGGGTACCCTCTAAAAGTTCCAGCCGTTCGGTCATACCGAGGAAGCCAATACCCAGTTTTGCTCTTTCAACATCAAACCCTTGCCCGTTGTCGCGCACTTCAATCAGAAGCGTATTATCTTGACTTTGAATGGTGACGTAAACATGGCTTGCATTGGCATGTTTGGCAATGTTGGTTAATGCCTCTTGTACGAAGCGGTAACAGACAATATTGAAATCGGTGGAGAGGGTAGGCAGGTCACTGGCGTTGTAATCCAGCCCGATTTTCGTGTGTTCGGAGAATTTACGACACAGCTCTTCGAGCGTATGCTCCAAGCCGAAAGCATCCAATGCCGGGGGGCGTAGGTTATGGGCAAGATGTCTGATATTTTTAGCTGTTTGCCCGGTCAGGTCCAATACCTCTTGGAGCTGGTTCCGCACGTCATTATCTTGAATCCCGTTCCGTAATAGGGTCAGATTCATTTTAAGAACTGCCAGTGCTTGCCCGGCTTCATCATGCAATTCGCGGGCAATCCGGCGGCGTTCATCCTCTTGTGCCGATAAGATGCGGCGGGTCAATTGGTGCAAACGGTCGCTCTGTAATTCAGCAGTGCGCCGTGCCGCTTGTTGGGCTTCTAAGAGCTTGGCATTAATAAGGGCGATTGCCAGCCAGACGGCAACGATTTCCAAAAGATTGCGGTCTTCGTCGTCAAAGGCATATTCTTCCGGGTGATATGCCTGTAGAACCCCGACTCGTTCCCCCTGCCACCGCATGGGTACGCTGATAACCGAGGGCGGACTATATCCCAGGGCTTCTCGTATATTGGGATTTACCAGCTGATGGGTGGTATCCCCTTGATACAAATGGGGTTGCCCGCTTTCCCACACCCGCCCTGCAACGGTTTCCGCAATAGCAATTTTTACCCCGATCAGGGCATCTGCATCCTCTTTGTCTGCATCGGCTAACTGTACTACCAAATCGTTGCCTTCGCGCTCAAAAATAACCACTACATCCGCCCCGATCAGAGGGCGCAGGGATGTCACTACTTGTTCGTAGATTTTCTGTTTATCCAGCGTAGCAATAACTGTTTGCGCGAGCTTGCTCACCATCGCAACCTGTTCAATGCTACGTGTCAACTGTGTTTGGGTGAGATGTTGGGTGGTAATGTCCTGAATCATCCCGAAAATCCGCACCACCTCCCCCTTTTCGTCGGTACTGCGACGGGCAACCCCATGAACATGGCGAATTTCGCCATCGGGTCGTACCACGCGATGGGAATATTGAATTGGCTCATCCGTGTGCAACACGCCACCCAGCGATGCATTCATCGCGTCCCGATCATCGGGGTGTATCCTCGGGCCGTAATCTTCGGCGGTGCGAGGCTGTAAATCATCTTCAAAGCCAAAAACGCGATACAACCCTTCTGTCCATGTAATCTGATTTTTCGCGGCTTCCCATGTCCAACTGCCGAGTTGCCCCAGAGATTGCGATTCCGCCAATAGAAGTTCCCGCTCTTGAAGTCGCGCTATAGCCTCTTTCCGCAGGGTAATATCCCGTGCTTCAACGAGTAGGAAATGGAGTTGTTCATCCGAGTGGAAGATAGGTCTGATAAAGAAATCCACCCAGATAAACCCATCTTCCCCCCTACAGAGCTGAAGTTCGCGGCGGATAATTTCGGTACGCGCTTCCGAAACGGCTGTTTTAACGCTAATGCGGGTGTCATCAGAGAGGGACCACCATTCTGTTTCCCAAAATAGTTGACCCTGTACCTCGGCT
>CBKYSX010000717.1:0-2895 GCA_966690745.1 uncultured Ardenticatenales bacterium | reverse complement strand
GCTATTCTTCTGTTGGTGCTTTGGACAGGAACAACTAATTTTCGGTGGATGATTCCTCTGCTCACCTTTGCGTTTGTTGCCTCAGTCATGATTCCGCTCTGGCAACAACCGGTTGCTTCCCGAGCTATCAAATTTGCCTTACATTGGTCGAAAATCCTCGGTCTTGTCCTGCTTGCCCTTCTGACGTTGTTCTAACACCTCCCCTATTCCCCCGGACTAAAGCCGCGGGGCTAGATACATGTGCTTAGGGTTGGGGTCTCTAGCACGGACGCATTCGCACTATAAAGAACAAAAAGTGTCCTTTCTTTTACCTCTGCAAACTACGTGTCAATTTTCCAATCTCTGCCGCCGCATACTCATCATTCAACATAAGCGTTGAGATGGTTTCAGATTGGGCAGTCTGCCATGCGTTATCCCTTTGGAAACCAACCCTGGCGCGAAGGGTTTGATGCACCTCCTCTACCCACCGTTCAATCAGCCGCCATTCTGTCGCAGGGTCAATCGTTTCAATCTCTGTATCAAACAGTTCTTTCAGGGCAGTGACCTTTTCCCGCGCCGCCCATAACACCCATTCCAGCGCCGATTGTTGCGTTAGGGGGTGAACCCATTTTGCCAATTCAGGGGTTATTTGCCGTAATGCGGCTTCCAATCCGGTACGGGGATGCCCCCAACAACGATCAATATAGCCCAATACCCCTGTCACCGTAGGGTCAGCGGGACGGCGTTGCCATTCGATAACGAGTTCCCGCGCCCGTTCTTCATGCTCATCCCATTCCACTTCCCCACTGTCCGCCAGCAATGCTTCCCGTGCGGCGGCAATTTGTTCACGTAAATTCGTTATGTCAATTCCATACGGACGGGTTCCTATAAAGGGAGCAAGATACCCTAATGCCCCCGTCCATTTACCCAACGCCCCGCGCCGATTGTGATTGAGAACATGATATGCCCCTACCCCGCTTTGGATGATACCCTTGATAGCGTCCCGTATTGGTTCATCGGTAGCCCGCCACAAAAATTCCAGTGTTTCATGTTGGTCGTAAAACTGACCCCCGTTCCATTGCTCCAGACCTCGTACCAATAATGGCGGCTGGGTACGGGCTTCGACTTCCGCCAGATACTCCGGGGTCATTCCCTGTTGCGCCGCACCCCGTTGGGGTACGACATCATCACTGATGTGTTGTAGGTGTTTATCTAATCTATCGGTCATGGTAAAACAGAAAGCGGACGCAGAAAGCAGACAGATGCTTCCTGTTCCACTTTGTATAGTTGGATTGTAGATAGTCGTAACGATTTCTGAACGCTTTTTTGATATTGTATTTCGGATAGCGGGGTACGGTGTGTGCCTCTGTGCTCCGTTCCTACTTACCGGTTAAAACAGGCACAGCCTTTTTTATTATACCCTCTTGACAATTCCTTCACTCCTCCATTACCGTTTTGATAGAACTTGTCGGAGTGGCAGGTTGTGCCTTGTCCCTTTTCTCACGTTTTGCGTGGAGGAATTCCTATGAACAGTGCCGGTCTTGGTCGTATCGCCGGAAAAGCCGCCGGACCCATTGGATTAATTGGTGCGATTGGCGGATTTATTTCTGATGTGTTGGCTCCGCTTGGTGATTTTGCGCCCGCCGTTGCCGGGATTTCATTTCTGGCGGCGATTGTTTTTGGAATTATGACGGTACGCGAATCGCGCAACAATCGCCATGATATATGGGATACCGCTTATTCCGGCGGCTTGTTTGTTTCGATATGTTCCGTACTCATCTTCAGCATTTGGTCGGTCATTTTAGGGGCAGGTCCTGAACGGGGCTATCTTGCCGAAAATGTTGACCCTATCGCCCAACTGCAAGGACAGTTATTGGGAATCGAAGAGGACATTGCCGAAATTCAGGAAACCACCACCCAAACGGCAGAAGATGTCCAGACGATTGCCACCGCACAGGCACAGGGCAACGAAACGGCGGAAGATACACAAGAACAGGTCAATGCGATGGCAACGGCACAGGCGCAAGGCTTTGCCGATATTCAAGCCGCCTTTGCCAACCTGCAACAAAGCGAAACCATCGTCGCAAATCCGACCACACCCCAAGAATTTTACAGCAATGCCCGTCTCCACCAATTGCGCGGCAATACGGCGGAAGCCGTCGCCGCCTACGAGGGCTATCTTGAATTCGGGTTGGAATATATTGACCCGGTGCAAGATTACGCCGATTTGCTGAAAGCCACCGAGGGTATCAGCCGTGCGCGGGAAATTGTTAATTCACAATTGGCAGAGAATCCGGGCAGTTTGGTGATGGATTTTGTCGCCACTTCCATGCTCGATACCGCCGATGAACGATTGGTACGCTATGAGGCACTGGCTTCCCGTGCGCCCGATTTTGGTCCCGCCTATTGGGGTATCACCCAGGCAATTGATGTCCAATTTTCACAGGGCGGCGGCTTCCGTGCGCTCAACGAAAAATTCCTTGCCGCTTTCACGCGATTGCAAGAATTGGAAGCCGACCAGAATTTCACTCGCTACTATATTGACAAGAACCGTGCTGTAGAATTATTCGATAACGCCATGCGCCGCTTTGAACAAGCGCAGGGAGCCGCCAATTCGAGTACGTTGCTCAATACGCCCGAAGTCTATGTAACGGCACTCAATACAGGGTTCACTTTTACCTTCATCATTGCTGATGCCGTCGGTGAATGGTTCGCCAGTTTTGATGATCCTGACAATATGCGTGGACTGGGAGTAAACCAATCACAAATTGGTAATACTGCCAACGTCACGATTAACGAAGTTCCACTTACAATTGGCGACCATATTCTCTACTATAAGTATGTAGATCAAAATGGCGTGGAGAGTCCCGTTTTTGAGTATCCGATTACGGTTCACCCCTTGGTCGGAACAGTCAA
>CBKYSX010000716.1:0-2896 GCA_966690745.1 uncultured Ardenticatenales bacterium | reverse complement strand
GGGTACGAGATAGGTGCGTTTTCGCGTTTCGCATTTCACGTTTCCCGTCGTTACGGCGGGCGGGTCACAGGCTCCATGCCGATTGCCCGGTAGGGTGTGACCCCCCCCTACCATAAAAACCTTCTGCGTCTTGGCTCCCTTGCGTCCCGTCCGTACGGCAGGGCGAAGCATCCGTGATGACCCCACGCCCGCCCGTCAACCAGTGTTACCCATGCCCCGCCTTCATCGTGTAACCATTACGGGCGGATGCTGTCGCCCCTACATGCTTCACATTTTGTGACTTTGTGTTATGCCGTTGGTATTCCCACGCGCTTAATCCGCACGCGCCAGACATCGGGACCCCGTTCCAGATATTCCCATTCAAATTGCCCCTCGCGCTCGTGCAGGAACTGGTAATAGAGGGGTACCGGGTCATGGTCATTTTCCAGTATGAACGCCCCGGAGGGCGGCAGGATGTCAAAGGTTCGGAAAATCAGCGGATGGCGTTCACGCGGCGGAATCTGCGTTACATCCAGCCGGACGGGAAGATCGGTTTGAGAAGAAAGCGACATAAACACTCCTTTAAGATGGTACAGGTGTAGGGCTTCATCGTAGTGCAGAAGGGTGGGAGCCTCTGCGACTTCTGTCTCTTTCCGGCGCAGGCCACGAAGTGGGATAGAAGTCGCAGTCCGGGGGCAGGGCGGGGGGTATACTTGCTGTAGCATTGAACTTTGCGGGGGCAACACCCTCACCTCCTATGACCAAACCGACCTATCTCTACCGGATTCCCTTCATGGCAATCAGCCTGATGATATTGCTGATTGCCGCATGGGCGGGGCTGACCCGCCTCGGCTGGGCAATACCGGCACTACCCCGCGCCATCAGCTATACCCATGGTGCTCTGATGATTGGCGGCTTTCTGGGAACGCTGATCAGCCTGGAACGGGCGGTGGCACTGCGCCTACGCACCGCCTATCTTGTGCCCCTGCTGAGCGGTGTGGGCGGGCTGTTATTGCTGATGGGGAATCCGGCGGGGCTTGCGCCGTGGTTCATCACCGCCGGAAGCATCGGGCTGGTGCTGATATTCGGGGTCATTGTCCGCCGCGAACCCGCGCTCTATACCGTTATCATGGCATCGGGGGCGGGGGTGTGGCTGGGGGGCAACCTGCTCTGGCTGGCGGGAACCCCCGTTTTTGCGCTCATTCCGTGGTGGGGCGGCTTTCTTGTGCTTACCATCGTTGGTGAACGGTTGGAACTCAGCCGCGTGATGCGCCCGCCGCGCCCCGCACAATGGGCGATGGGGGTCAGCGTCGCCCTGTTCCTCGGTGGGATGGTGCTGTCGGTGACAGAGCTGACGATAGGGATGCGCCTAATCGGGGCAAGTATGGTGGCACTCGTGGTATGGCTTCTGCGCTACGATGTAACGCGCCGCACCATCCGGCAGAAGGGCATGGTGCGCTATATTGCCGCCTGTATGATGGCGGGCTATTTCTGGTTGGCGGTGAGCGGTCTGCTCGCCCTCGCCTATGGCGGCATTACCGCCGGTCCCTTGTATGATGCCATCCTCCACAGCCTCTTCCTCGGCTTCGTCTTTTCGATGATTTTCGGTCACGCCCTGCTGATTATTCCCTCTGTTGTGGGTATCCTCGTTCCTTATCGCCCCTATTTTTACAGCCATCTGGCACTGTTACATCTCTCGCTGGGGGTGCGGGTGGTGGGGGATGTCACCGGCTCCATTCCGGCGCGGCAATGGGGGGGCATGTTCAATGTCATCGCCCTGCTCCTCTTCCTGCTGAACACCGTCTTTGCCGTACGCCACCATGCAAAAGCCAAATAACGCCAACCCCCTATGCCATGAGGGAAAATAATACCGTGCCGTGTTCCCCGCCCTAAAGGACGGGGCAACAGAATACGGGACTCTGCGAAACGAACCTACGAGGCAGGCAGAGCTCCGTATTCGATAGCCCCGTTCTTTAGGGCGGGGGCGGGATTTTAATTCTTAATCTCCATCAACCTCACGCTAAACCCACGGAAAATGTTTGCCCATTCACTCCGACGGTGCTCGACGTATCAGGGGCAGATACAATGATGCCCGGGGTGGCGGTAGGGTAGCTGTGGGCGTACTACCGGGCGGCGGCGTGGATGTGACGGTTGCTGTGGCGGGCACGGTTGTGGGCGTGCGGCTAGGCAACGGAACCGTTGCCGTCGGGGTAGCGGTCGGGGGTGTATCGGGAATGATAAACTCAAGGCAGAAGCCATCAAGGGTTCCCGATTGTAGGGGCGACACATCGGATACTTGCACCAACCAGTCGTAGGCGGTGGTGCGGCCGTCAAAAATCTCCAGAAAGTCGGGGTTGGGCGGGTCGCTACTCACGTACCGCTGTCCGGGGATATTCACGGGATTGGTGCCGCACTGGTTTTCAATTGCCCCGTGCACTCCCTCATCATCCAGAACGACCCCCTCATAATTGTCGCCGCTACATCCAAGTGGCAAAAGCGGGTGTCCCGGTCGCACGATGACGGTTCCGCCGGTGTAGGTGCCGCTTCCGGTGTATTGCAAAAGGGTAACGTTCAAATCCCCGACCCAGGGGTGCGTAATGGTGAGAATCAAATTGGCATCGAGGATTTCGGCAAAATCCGTCACCGTTATGACCCCTTCCGCACGGGCTTGCGGGTTGTTGTCGGGGATCGGAATCGGGGCGAAATCGGAACAATAGGTCACGACCTGCGTACCGCCCGCGGGGGTGTAGCGACCCACCTTATGGGCAGGCGCGAGGGGATGTTTACCGGTCGCCGGGGCATTCCCGGCACGTACGGGCGGTACGGCGGAAAGCAACACCACCCCCGCCGCCAGACAGAAGAACAGTCCCACGAGTCGAATTTTTAACATCTAGATTTTTCCGGGTGTGGGCGCAAC
>CBKYSX010000715.1:0-2904 GCA_966690745.1 uncultured Ardenticatenales bacterium | reverse complement strand
TTTCGCCAAAAATCAAAATGTTCTTATACAAATCCCGCACGGTGTCCACCCCGTAATCGCGCCGCCGTGCAAAGGGATTGCGAAATTGAAAAGGGAACCATTGCCCTGATTCTACAGATTGGGTCGTGGTTGTGGGCGCAAAGGTAGAGAGCGGGCGGGTGCGAAAACGACGATACGCCTGATTAAAGATAACATACACGGCAATCAATGCGCCAATACCCGCCAGAATATAAAGCCATTCCACCACCCATCCCGATGGGTCTACTGCAATCGGCTCGGCTCGTCCCTCCATGCCTTCCATCGTTGGCGCAACCGGTGCTTCAAGGTCCAGTTGTGTTCCCAATGCCTGTACCAACGGATCTAATAACATCAAAAGGAGACGAAGCGGGAAAGCAAGGAGAATAATCAGGAAACTCCAGATGGGTTGTAATAACGCTCCGATACGGGTAAGCGGCTCGACGGAAAAGGTTTGGAGTAAAAAGCCGCCTGCAAGGGTCACGCCAATAATTCCAACGATAACCCCCACCCAGCGTGGTGTTACGGATACGGGCGCGACACCGGGAATCAAATCCAACTCGTGGGTACGACTTAAAATAAATGCCAGCAGGGTAAATGCGCCAAACACAATCACAACATCCCATGCCACCCCGCCTTGCCGTACTTCCATCAAAAAAATAACCCAGATAAAAACTGCCAGTGCCGTAATCACCCGCCGCGCAATACCCATCACCCCAATCGGTTCACGCACCGTTACCAACACACGGTAATACAACATTAGTCCGCCCAACAAAGCGGCACTGAGGGGAGCCTGCCCGCTAAAAAAGCCCGGTATTTCCGTAATGGCGCGAATAAACGTAAGCGGTCCGGCGAGCAATCCCACTTCATCAGAGGTCATTCCAATTAAGAGTGAAATTCCCACGAGTGCGCTTAGAATCGAAACCAGTTTGCCTTGTACTGTATCCCATAGTGCCAACCCGAAAAGCCAGCGATTGAACGCCAACAACAGCCAACCGATTCCCACAAACGCAAAAATAGGAACCCTTCCTGACCCCGCTCCAAACAGATAAACCAATGCGGCAAAACAGGAGGCTTCCATACCCACAATTGCCGCTTGTTGAGCAATGTGGCGAATTGTGCGAACGCTCATGGGTGCGCCTCCGTTGCAGGGCGGCGGAAGATAGCGTTGGGGTCGGCTTTGGTGGGTGTCGGTACCTCTGCCGTATGTCCGTTTAACGCCGGCGGGGATAGGTCGGCGGCTGGTTTCACCGTGAAGGCATGAGGGAGGCGATAAGTAATAATCCCCTGTGCCCGCAGACGTTGCGCCGCCACTTCTTCAAAAGAGTTATCTAATGAAACCAAGACCATCGGTCGCCCCGCCCGATGGAGGCGAACCATTTGCGCCAACAGCGCATCGGTTACGACTGCCGTCACCACCACTAAGGTCGCGCCCCATCCCAATTTTGGGCTTTCGGTACGGAGTAATCCATCTATTGTAGAGGTGGCAAAGAACGTAACCGCCGCTAATGCTTCCAGAATATAGCGCATTTGATGGGGAGAACGACCCAACGGCACTTTAACCGGTTGATCGCTTTGCGGGATACTGGCGTTCGCCACCAATCCCACCGCATTGCGTTCCTCAAAGGCGTGTTGACAAATACTCGCCGCCACCGAAATCGTCCATTCCAACAATTCGCGATTGACCCCCTGCCAATGTTTCTCAAAAGAAGTCACATTCAAAAAGACAATCGTTTGTTGTTCCTGCGTGGGTTCCCACACCCGTATCTGCGGTTTTTGTAAGCGGGCGGTGGCTTTCCAGTGGACGCGGCGCATCGGGTCATCGGGGTGGTAATCCCGCACCCCGATAACACGGGTCGGATCTTCAAATACGGGCAAATGGGTGCGTTTGCCGCCGAAGGGGTTCTTCGCGGGCAACCCTAATTTGGTCAGCGATTCTACCTGCGGGTAGACAATCAAGCGGGTTTTGCCCTCTAATATCGTTTCCCGTTCAAAAATACCAAAAATATCCCCGGACATCACCGTCGCATGACCAAAAAAGTAAAAGCCTCGTTGCGTACAGGGAAATTCATAATACCAACGCACCTTTTCAAACCAGCCCAGTGCACCGACGTTGGTTAAGAGTTCATATCCGGGTACGCCGGAAGGAAGCAATTGCCGCCCCACCGGAGCCATCCCTTCGGGAAAGCGGTCTTCGACCTTCACCCATGAGAGGGGCAAAGGCTTTTTATTTTCCAATTCCAGCGTCATCCCAATCGTTTCCCCTACAAACGCCCGTTCTTCTTCAAAAATACGCCGGTAGTGCAACCCGCGCAGGGCAAAACGATCCCACAGCGTTGCGACACCCATCACCGTCGTCACCAATATCGCCAATGTCAACAAGCCACGTTGGTTCAGAACCAACCCGGCAACCAAAATCAGAAAGACAATCGTCAGCCAATTGTTGCGGAACATAAGGAATTATTCGTTGGATTCTTCTTCAGATTCTAGCACATCCTCCCCTGTCTTCGTCGCCGATGCTGTTTCCGCCCTCAGGGTGGCATCTACCTGCTCGCGGAGTTGTACCACGCGGGATTTACCCACCATAGACAAAACATTGAGAGGCTTCGGTGAGGGGTTCCGCACCTTCCTCATGCTAAAAAATTCCGTCAGAATCGCTATGGCTAAAGTTTCGCTATAGCCCAGAAACTTCCAATCGCGGGCATTCTGAGCATAGGACTTCATCGCTTTTTGCACGGCTTCGTTGGTATCCATAAGTTCCTTATAGTACGCGGGACGCAGAAAGCAGAAACGGCAGTCACCTTATACTTAACAATCCACCCGAAAACAAATAACTTCTTTGTGACTATAAAAAGTCCTCTGTGTCTCCATTTCTCCGTGTTACCCTGT